>CBDUUA010000306.1:0-3623 GCA_965370135.1 uncultured Cellvibrionales bacterium | reverse complement strand
GCGGAGAGGGTTGTTGCTGGTTAGCTGGTGAAATAGAGAAAAGCAGGCATTTATTTTTTACAATTTTATCTTGTGGGTATTTTTGCTACAATTTGCACAGCTGAGAAGTCACGCTACGAATAACAACTCCAGATCCAATAATAGTGACCAGTGTGTTCCATGCTAAGGAGTGACCGCTAAAACAATAAATATTTTTAGGAGGAGCTCTCGAATGAAGAAAATAGTTATAATCGCAGCCTTTGCTACTGTTTTATTTGCAGCCGGCACCATCCAGGCCGGGTCTTACACGGTGGATTTGAGTCATCCGATCCCGACCTTCGCGCCGATGGCCGACGACCCAATGAAGCCCGACATGTCCAAACCCTACCTGGACAGCAAACCAATCCCCACATTTGGCCAGCAGACGGTGTTTGCGCTTTCTAAATTTCCCACCAATCAGGGACACTTTGACCTTGGTACCCTGATTTTGTCAGAACACCACGGTACTCACATGGATACCCCTGGGCACTATGTCAACAATGCCGGTTCCCAGGAATCCGCTGGCATACCGATCGGCGAACGCAAGCTTGCGCACCAACTAACCAGTGATGACCTGACCGGTAAGACCGTGGTGATCGATATTTCCAACCGTGTCGCGACCGAACTTGCCAAGAATGGCGGAAAACCGAGCCCGGACATATCGGTGACCGACTTTTCCAATAGCTCGGTCAACGTGGTCACCGCCGACGATATCAGGGCGGTGGCGGATAAACTGGAAAATGGCAGCTGGCTGGTACTGAATCTCGGCTGGTCGCAGTTTTATTTTTCCGGTACCGATTTTGCCAAAGACCCTTACATCAATGGCTGGAACCACCCCGGTATGAATAAGGAAGCCGTTGATGCACTTATCGATGTGATGGATAAAAAGAAAATCAGGATAAGCGGCATTATCACGGACAATATTGGCATCGAATCCGGCCAGAGCGCGATCGGTGACGACGACAAATGGACTAACTCCTGGCACGCCCACGTTCGCCTGCTGCAAAGAGGAATCATGTTTGTAGAAAATGCGACCAACCTCGACCAGATAGCCATGGCCAGGAGTTGCATACTGGTTGTCGGGGCGCCCAAGCACGTGCGCGGAACAGGCGGCCCTTCACGAGTTTTGGGCTTATGCGAGTCCTGACTTAACCGACAAAGCTACAATGACGCGGCTCCGTCGGGCGCTGCTGCCAGGAGTGTTACTACTGCTGATAGCAGCGCCCGATTTATTTGCACATGTTACGCAACTCGCCAAGGGCGAGATCCGGGTTGGTGAAAAATCTGTCACCATGCGACTGGAAATTTCGGCCCACGATCTCGCGGTTGCACTAGCACTGCCGGCAGATCCGGATGCTGCCATTCCAATCGCTTTTTTTACACCGCACACCGCCAGGCTCAGCGCCTACCTGCGCAATCATTTAAACGTAACCGCCGATGGCACAGCCTGCAGTATTAATAAGCAGAATCTCAACGCAAAGACACCAGCATCCAGCGAAACTATTTTGCTGGTGGTTGCATTTGTATGTGCGCCGGATGCCCGACAGCTTGCTATCCACTACCGGTTGTTTTTCGATATTGACCCCCGGCATCGATTTTTGGGGAATTTGATTCTTGATAGTGGCGGACAAGAGGCGTTTCTGTTTGATGCTACGTTGACACGGCTCGATGTAAGCCTGCAACCGAAGACGGCCGTGGCAGGGGATACTGCGAGCGATATCGCTTCAGTTCAAGCCTGGTCGGTGCGGGCCGGCAGAATATTCTTGCTTGGTATCGAGCATATTCTGATCGGTTTCGACCACATACTTTTTCTGATAGCGCTAATCCTGCTGGATCCGAGAATTGGTTCGCTGGTACGCAGCATCACCGCTTTTACTGTCACCCACAGCATCACCCTGGCGTTGGCCTGGCTGGGTATTTTTACCCCACCGGAATTGTGGGTTGAGGTGGTAATCGCCGCGTCGATAGTTTTTGTTGCGCTGGAAAATCTACTCTCCAGACCGCTGACTTCGCGCTGGAAAATAGCCGGCCTGTTCGGCCTGGTGCACGGCCTGGGCTTCTACAGCGTTTTGAATGCTCTGGAATTGGGTAAGAGTGACGCACTCACTACTTTGCTCGCCTTTAACCTCGGCATTGAAGTGGGTCAGCTCGCGATCATCACCGTCGTGGCGCTGCCGCTATTATTACTCAGGAATAATGCACGCTACCGATTTGGGGTGCAGGCAGCTTCGCTTGGTATCGCTGCAATTGGCCTGTGGCTGTTGGTTGAGCGGACTGAAGGGGTACTAGTTATGGGGTAATTCCCCTGTACCGGTCGATTAATTTTCGATTAGCGACAGCGCAAAGCGTGCAGCCTGTCCAACCTGGGTGTCCGCTTCTGCCTGCGCCAATCGCAGCAGCGCCGAGCTGGCGGACGCGGCCTTTTGATATCCTAGGCCGAGCGCAGCCTGTCTGCGTACTTCGGCTTGCGGATCTTGCAGCGCTACCATCAAAGCCTCGACTACGCCATTGCCGCCGATACGCCCCAGCACCGATGCAGCGCTCCAGCGCACTTCGGCAATGTCGTGTTTCAGTAACGGTGTTATCAGTGGCGCCGTTAACGGTTTTTCGAGCACACCCAGGGAACGGATCGATGTCGCCTGCAAGCGAAAGTCGGTACTGCCGATACCACCTTTACCAGCCAGGAACTTCCACGCCGCCGCGGATTGGCTATAACCCATGCCATACAATGCTGTCCGGCGTAATCTGAAAACCGCCGCCGCCAAACTTGCATCACTTGCGGATTGAATTTCAATCGGAATTTCAGCTGCGGCCGAGAGAAACAGGCCGGCTGATGCCTGCGGCGCCAGGCTGGTGAGGATTTCCAGTGCCAATACCTGCTCACTGATTAGCCCCAGAGCTGCCAGTGGTTGCGCGCGCATGGCAACTGGTGACATTTCGGCCAGCGCATCTGCATTGCTCGTGGCGCGCTGTATTATCGCCGCTGCTGATCGTGGATCGTTTAACTCCCGCAGCGCCTGTAACGCGACGAATCGCACTGCCGGTAACTGGTCTTGTAGAAAAGATGTCAGTGCGCTGAGCCGGTCCTGACTGGTAATAGAGCCCAACGCAATTACCACAGCGGTGCGCAACACGGGGTTTTCAGTTTTCCCCTGCAGGCGTTTTAACGGGCCGACAGCCTCGCTTGCGCCGCTATTGCCCAGGCCTTTTACCGCCATTAAACGGATATCATCACTCCCCGCCTGTTGCAGCGCTTCAAGCAGTACCGGTGCTGATTGCACCATCCCGGTCATCCCTAAAGCGTGCAACGCGCGCCTTTTAAGGCTGCGATTATTGCGCCGATAAACCGCTTCCAGCGATTCGACCGCAAGCACTCGCGGAAACCTGCCCAAGCCCTCCACCGCCATACTGCGTACGAGAAAAGATTCGTCATCCAGCGCCTGGATCAACCGTGACATCGCTATCTCGCCGCCGACGTCTGCCAGTGCTGTCGTACATGCGGATCGCGTCGTCTCCTGTTCCAGGCCATCGAGGCAATTGAGCAACGCCGAAAGTGCTGCCGGTGAGCCCAGTTTTCCCAATGCGGAAAAAATCTCGACTCGAAC
>CBDUUA010000305.1:0-3630 GCA_965370135.1 uncultured Cellvibrionales bacterium | reverse complement strand
CGGCACGCGACAATGCCAAAATCCAGCTTGTCATAATTGCTTACCATGGTGATATTGATGGCGAAGCCGTCGAAGGGAATCGAAAGCGGGTAAATACCGTTGAGCTGGGCGCCATTCCAGTACATCTGTTGGCGGGGGCCCGGCACATTGGATATGACCGTACTGAACGCAGGGAAGCGATTGGCGAGCCCCAACAGACTGGCCATCAGCGTCGGCGCCTGGGTGATTATCGTGTACACGTCGATCTCCCGGCGGCTCATGCCCTTGAACTGAGCCTTGGCGGCCCGCATGGAATCCTGGATGGTTCGTATACGGGTGGCAGCGTCTTTATGCTGGGTGCCGAGATCCGCAGTGAGAAATGCGACGGCGACGGCGGAATCGATATCGTCATCGTCGCGCAGGGATATCGGAACCATGGCTTTCAGCGAGTGCGTCGGCAATTTCCCCAGCCCCAGCAAATGACGTCGCAAGGCTCCTGCGCACATGGCGAGCACGGCATCATTGAGCGTACCGCCAAAAGCCCTGGCCACAGCCTGGATGCGGGCGAAGGACCAGGATTGGGCGACAAAGCGCCTGGCGCCGGTAATACGGGTGTTGTATGGTGTGATGGGGATATCGTGCCATGGCACTGCCAGCTTGCCGCCCCGGCCCAGCCACACGCGGGCGGTTTGCCGCAGGGCATTGGCGACGTGAACCGTGCCGCCAAGTTGCTCCCTGATAACATCGAGCACCCCTTTTATCTCATGTTCTTTGACTTGTAAGCGGCCGCGCCTCTCCTCGGCCATTTTCTGTTTATAGTGCTCGTAGGCCTGCATGGAAAATGGCGAATGCTCTACCCTGGCCCGGGAATTGTTCGACATCATGCTGTTGGTCAGGTGCATGGCGCCGATGCCGTCAATGGCGCTGTGATGAGCTTTTATATAGGTCGCGAATTGCCGGTTTTGCAGCCCTTCGATCAGGTGCATTTCCCATAGCGGCCGCGACCGGTCCAACTGGGTACTGTGCAACCTGGAGACCAGGGCAAACAGTTCGCGATAACGGCCAAGCCTGGGCAAGGCAGAATGGCGAATATGATAATCCATATCCAGTAGTTCATCCCGTTGCCAGTAAACCGGCCCGAACGCTCCCAGTGGGCCTGTTTTCAGCTTATCACCAAAAGGCGGGCGCAGTTCACCGTCATAACTCAGGATTTGTCCAAGCTCCCCCAGGAAGCCGGCATCATCGACGCCTTCCGGCAGGGTATAGATGTTCAAGCCGCCAACGTGCATCGGTGTGCGGCTCGATTCAGTGATTAGAAAAAAGGCATCGATGAGAGGCATCTTGCGCATGGAATAATGTCCTAAGAGATTTATGCAGCATAACGCGCATTCTTCAACACAATCAACCGGGAGCCGGCCATCTGGACGGGCACCAGGTGCCATTCGGGTAATCCCGCAGTTTCAAGCCGTGACGCCGCTATCAACCCGGCTCGCTGGTCCTGTTTCGGAACAAGGGTGAAACCATTGTGACCAGTGCCAGCATCAGTGCTCCGGCGAGCATACCGAATAGCGCATTCAACAGCAGCGGTGACACCGAGTGCAACAGCGGACCAATGCCCGCCAGGCCGGCTGCCGACGCGGTGATCGACTCAAAAACCACCGAAACGGGGTGCAAGCCATGGACTAGTATGCCCCCGCCCACAAGAAACATGGCGATGGTACCGACTATGGTCAGGGTTTTCATGAGTATCGGGGCAAACTCGAGCAAGCGCAGGCCAAACCAGCGCACACTGGCGAGGGCCATGCCCTCGCCTTGCCGGCGTGAAAGATACAGCCCGGCGTCATCCAGTTTGACGATGCCGGCGACCAGACCGTAGACGCCGACTGTCATGATGACAGCGATCCCGGAGACGACGGCGACTTGGACCGTAAAATCGCTTTCGGCAACAATCCCGAGGGAAATAACGATAATTTCCAGTGACAGGATAAAATCGGTCCGTATGGCGCCTTTGACTTTATCCTTTTCATATTGCATTGGGTCCAGCTTGGGGTCGGATAATTTCTCGATGAGTTCCGCGTGATGCTGCGCATCTTCGCTGCGATGCCATAGCACGTGAGCCACCTTTTCGAAACCCTCGTAGCACAGGTACAGACCCCCGAGCATCAGGATCGGTATGATTGCCCAGGGCGCCACTGCGGAAAGAGCCAGCGCCGCCGGCACCAGAATCGCCTTGTTACGAAACGATCCCTTGGCGACGGCCCACACTACCGGCAGTTCGCGATCAGCCTGCACGCCGGATACTTTCTCGGCGTTGACAGCGAGGTCATCCCCCAGTACCCCGGCAGTCTTTTTAGCGGCGACTTTAGTCATCAACGCCACATCGTCGAGTACCGCCGCTATATCATCCAGTAAAACGAGCAAGCTGCTACCGGCCATGGTCTAATTTCTCTGTCCCTTGTATTCAATCTTTATTGGTAAAAAATGCTGGGGGTCGTGCCTGGTACTAGCGCTTGACCTGGTAGTCAGAGTCTTTCATATCCCAGGTATTCTCACTAATTCCCTGCTGCCGCAGTTTGTATTTTTGCACTTTATTCGTCGGTGTATAGGGCAAGGCTTCGACAAACTCCATATAGCGCGGCACGAAATAATGGGGTGCGTTGTCGTTGATAAACCGGCACAGGTCTTCATGGCTGGGCTGGTGGCCGGGGCGCAGAACAATATTGAGCTTCAATTCCTGCTCGCCGGCAATATCCTCGGCGTCGATGCCAAAGGCCGCGACGTCCGCGACTGCCGGATGCCTGCGAATTACACTTTCCACCTCCAGGCTGGAGATATTGCGGCCGGCAAACCTTACCGCATCTTTCGTTCTGTCGACAAAAAAGTAGGCGCCGCTGGCGGGGTCTTGCCGCGCCATATCCCCGGATAAATACCAGCCGTCGCGGTAGGCCAGCGCGGTGGCTTCGGGGTCGTCGAAATAACCGTTGAACAGGATATTGGCTTGTAAGGGCTTGAGGCAAATCTCACCGACCTCCCCCGGATCGACCTCTTTACCGTGCTTGTCAAACAGTCGTAATTCGGTGTCGCTCAACGGAAAGCCCAGTGCATAGACCGGCACATCATCCCGGGCTTCTACTTGTGTGGTGACCAACTGGCATTCGCTTTGCCCCAGGCCTGACCTCAGCAAGCGCAAATTGAAGCGCTGCTCAAAGGTGGACCACAGAGCCGGCGGTATCGGTACGATCATAGCGACGCGCAGGGGAGTGTCGGCATCATCGGCCCGGGCCGGTGCATTCAATAGAAATACCCCCATGGCGCCGATCGCGAAAGTCTGGGTGGCGCCAAAATGTCGCACCCGCTGCCAGAAATGCTTGACCGAGAACTTCTCTTCGATAACACAGGGCAAGCCCTCGATCAGCGCCCGATAGATACAGGTGATCCAGGCTGCCGTATTGAACAGCGGCAGCACACAGTAGATGATATCGCCCTCGCGGGAATCGTACAGTGGGCTGGCCCCCGAGATAATGGCGCGGATCCAGTTGTTGTAGCTTTGCAGCACACCCTTGGATTTGCCGGTAGTGCCGGAAGTCCAGAGGATGGCGCAGGTATCGCCGTAGTCCTGGTCGGAATAATCCAGCGCCAGGGGCGGGTATT
>CBDUUA010000304.1:0-3633 GCA_965370135.1 uncultured Cellvibrionales bacterium | reverse complement strand
GCTAATCGCGGGGCTCTTTTGTATGATGGTGCCCAGAGGGGGACTTGAACCCCCAAGCTCTTTCGAGCACATGCCCCTCAAGCATGCGTGTTTACCAATTTCACCACCTGGGCCTATTAACCTAGATTACTCGTCGACTCCGGGAATGCCGGCTCCCGCATCCTGTTCAAACTCTCCGCTGGGGATCTCAGAATCGACATCTTCCTGAAAAACGTCTGCCTCTTCCATCAGCACTGCATCTTCCACCAAAGCCGCTGATTCCAACTCCAGCGCCAGACTATCACCAGCAAGGTTTTTTGCCACGATCGCCAGCGCAAAGCTGGTAGTAAAGAATGCCACTGCGAGAACGGCAGTCGCCTTGGTCAGCACGCTGCCACCGCCAACACCGCCAAAGACAGTCTGGGATGAGCCGGAACCAAAAGAAGCACCCATGTCGGCACCCTTGCCCTGCTGTAACATGACCAGGCCGATAATCGTCAGTGCAATCAGCACATGTACAATAATGATAATTTGTTGCAATTCCATCGATTAAAATTCCGCTGCTTGACTAATCACTAGAAAATCCTGTGCCACCAGGGATGCACCTCCGACCAGGGCGCCGTCTATGTCTGCCTCTGCAAACAACTCGGCAGCATTGTCCGCCTTGACGCTACCGCCGTAAAGAATCCGCAATTGCTGCGCCACACCGGCATCATGAGAGCTCAGCAATTGGCGCAAATGTGCATGCACTTCCTGTGCTTGTGCTGGCGTGGCTGTTCTGCCGGTGCCAATCGCCCAAACCGGCTCATAGGCTATCGCCGCCTGCTGCAGGGCGGCTATACCTGCCGCGTCAACCACACACTGTAGCTGCTCCGACACCACCGATAGCGTTTGGCCTGCCTCCCGCTGCTCCAGGGTCTCACCGACACAAAGAATGGGAATCAATGCCTCCCGCTGCGCCTGCAAGAATTTTTGCGCCACGATCGCACTGGTTTCACCATACAAGGCTCTGCGCTCGGAGTGGCCAACAATCACATAACGACAGCCCAGATCCTTCAACATGGCTGCCGCCACTTCGCCGGTAAAAGCACCCGACGCTTCAAGCGCTACATTCTGCGCACCAACGCTTACACTACTGCCCCGGAGCAATTCTGCTACTCGCGACAAATAGGGAAACGGCGGACAAACCGCAATATCGGCACCGTCGAATTGTGCGGTCCCAGCCAGTAGCTCTCGCAATAAAACGTCAATAGCAGCACTATCGCCGTTCATCTTCCAATTGCCAACCACCATGCCGCGACGCATAGACATCCCCTGCTTAAACGGGCGCAGATGTTACCCAAGAAGGCCCAGATATACAAGCACCAATGACGACCTAAGCGAGGGCAGACTCCACCACCGAAGCCAGCTCTCCCGCCAGCTTTGCCACCTGCTGCACGTCCTCACCCTCTACCATCACCCTCACAACCGGCTCCGTGCCTGAGGGGCGCAGCAGTACGCGCCCGGTTTCTGCCAGCACAGATTCTGCTTCCTCAACCGCTTTCTGGATAGTGAGATTGCCATCCAATACGCCTTTCTGGGGAGCGGGCACGTTGATCATGGTCTGGGGGTATTTGGACATGCCATTTTTCAGCTCATGCACGCTGCGATCCTGGGCGACTGCCGCAAAAAGCACCTGGAGAGCCGCGACGATGCCATCACCGGTAGTACTGACGTCGGCGCATATAATATGACCCGAAGATTCTCCCCCCAGCTTCCAGCCCAGCCGATTCATCTCGGCAATCACGTAGCGATCACCCACCTGGGCCCGAACGAAGGGGATATTCAGCTCCGCCAGCGCTCGCTCAAAACCGAAATTACTCATCAATGTGCCGACCACGCCGGGGCAATCGCCGCGGGTGCGCAATTGATCGCAGGCAATGATATAGAGCAACTCGTCACCATCAATAACAGCACCGGTGTGATCGACAAAAACAACTCTATCGCCATCACCATCGAAAGCGATGCCGACATCAGCACGGTGGCGACGCACCTCCTCGGCCAAGCCCTCGGGCCGCGTGGAACCCACCCCTTGATTGATGTTCAATCCATCCGGGGACGTCGCCAACTCGACAACCTCGGCCCCCAACTCGCGGAATACGCTGGGCGCGACATGATAGGTGGCGCCGTTGGCACAGTCGACCACGATGCGCAAGCCGTGTAAATCAAAACGCCCCGGCACCGTGCTTTTGCAGTATTCAATATAGCGCCCGGCAGCATCTTCCATCCTGACAACCTTGCCAAGGCGACCAGAGGCGACAGTAGTGACATCCCTCAGCAGCATGTCTTCAATAGCGCCCTCAACATCATCGGCCAGTTTGGTGCCCTCCGAAGAAAAAAACTTGATACCGTTATCCTCAAAGGGATTGTGGGAGGCGCTAATCACAATACCAGCACAGGCGTGAAATGTGCGCGTCAGGTAGGCAATGGCCGGGGTCGGCATTGGCCCCAACAGCGCCACATCGACACCTGCGGCCACCAGGCCCGCCTCAAGAGCAGATTCGAACATATAGCCTGAGATACGCGTGTCCTTGCCAATGAGGATCTTGCCCCTGCCCTCGCGGGATAGCACCTGGCCCGCCGCCCAGCCCAGGCGCAGCATAAAATCTGGCGTGATCGGCGCTTCGCCCACCCTGCCGCGAATACCATCGGTACCAAAATATTGTCTTTTCATGCTGTTGTTTCCCTCATTACTGCGTTCATCATAAGCACCACATCCCGGGTCTCGGCAACATCATGCGTCCGAATTATCGCCGCCCCGCTGAGCACGGCCAATGCCGCTAGCGCCAATCCTCCGGCCAGGCGATCGCCGACAGATCTACCGGTAACGGCACCGATCATGGACTTGCGAGACACACCCACCACCACGGGATAAGCCGTCTCTACCAGTTTATGCAGCTGCCGAAACAGCTGCAAATTGTGTGCCGTTGTCTTGCCAAAGCCAAAACCCGGGTCTATCAGTATCCTCTCCCGGACCAGTCCGGCAGCGACACAATCCGCCACTCGCCGCTCCATAAATTGCAGGACATCCGCCACTACATCACGGTAGCTCGGCTCGCGCTGCATAGTATCCGGCTCGCCTTGCATATGCATGAGACACACCGGCAGCCCGGTTTCACACGCGGCGCCCAGGGCGCCCGGGCGGCGAAGGGCTCGTACATCATTGATCAAACCGGCGCCGAGCGCTGCCGCTTCGGCCATCAATATCGGGTTGCTGGTATCGACGGATATGACAACGTCAACATGTCGAGCCAAAGCTTCTACTACCGGCGCCACGCGATCAATTTCCTGCTGGCTGCTGAGCGCTGCGGCTCCGGGCCGGGTAGATTCGCCACCGATATCGAGAATAGCCGCACCAGCGGCAACCATGGTCTCGGCGCGCCGCAATGCCGCAGGCAGGCGCACACCGCGCTGATCACAAAGCTGGCCGCCATCAGAGAAAGAATCCGGAGTTATATTGAGCACCCCCATCACCGCCGGAGTACGCAGTGACAAGGAGACACGACCACAGGCCAGAGCATCGCCACAATAAAAATCGGGCGCGTTGCGCCCGATTTCCTGAGTCGAAAAAGTCGACATTAAACCCGCGTGACGCTAATGCTCACCCACCGCGCC
>CBDUUA010000303.1:0-3634 GCA_965370135.1 uncultured Cellvibrionales bacterium | reverse complement strand
GGCACATTGATGGGCGAATCCGGCGCCTCATACCACTGTCGGGCAACCTCGGGGTCCGGATTGATTCTCTGACGCCCGTATCCGAGCAGTTCTTTGCCCATTTCCGGCGCCAGGGTGCTCAATAGCTTAAAGGCGTCGGCCAGTGCTTCCCGGGGACTCGATTCAGCTCCTTGGGTCTTTTTCTTTTTTGCTGCTTTTGCCTCTTTCTCCCCTAATGGCCGAGCAGTGTTAGCGTCAGGTGATTTGCTCAGCATATTCTGCATCAACTTCATGCCGCCGACACCATCGATCAGGGAGTGGTGGATTTTAAAATATATGGCAAAGCGATTATCTTCAATGCCGTCGATCAGGTGCAATTCCCACAAGGGGCGGCTGCGGTCGAGCAGCAGGCCATGCAGCCGGGCAACCAATGTCATTAATTGGTCAACCGAGCCCGGCCGAGGCAGGGAGGAATGCCTCATGTGATAATCCATGTCATAGTCATCGTCAGGAATCCAACTCGGACTTATTGCGGAATTGCGGAGTCGCTGGTTGAACAGTGGCGTGGTCGCTGTCAGTTTGCCCATGGTTGCCAGGGTCTCTTCGAAAAACTCTTGTCTATCGACACCTTCCAGACCTGCCGGCAATTTAAAAATTTGTAGTGCGGCCACATGTAACGGCGTCTCCCGGGTTTCCGCCATCAAAAAGCCATTGTCTACGATGCTTACCTTGCTCATATTATTCTCCTCGAAAAGGGGACTTTATTAGTTTTTTAATCACTGTTATTTTTTTTACTACGTCTATCAATTGCGTCTATCAATTGCAGTAACGATACCATTCATCTCGCCTGCCGTTAAGCCGGATCTGCGTCAGGCCTGGTGGATGGCTCGGCAAGGTCCTCGATGCGCAGGATACCACCCCGGCTCATAACGATGCGAAAGTGTTGATAACTCGTTGTGGCGCCTGCCTGGTATTTTATCACCAGGTGGAGGTGGTAGACCCTGCGGCTGGCCTCCTGGCGGTATGCGCCATCGTGGGGGGTGAAAACATTACTCTTGCGGCTCTCCATCTTTCTTGCAAAACGGGTGAAGTCGAAATGCTGTATCTGGCATATTCCCTCGACCTCACTGCCGGAGCAAGCATCGACCAGGCGGGTGGGGTAGAGTATGCTCTTCCGTTTGTAGAGAAGAGTGCGCTCTCCGCAGTAGTCATTATTGAGTGCTGCCAGGCGGCTGTGCTTGCGCAGGCGCAACACATCCGGAGGCAGTTTTTTTGCCGGTATGAAACTGAAGCTTTCCTTAAGGATACCAAGCGGCCGTGAAGTGGCCTGGCCGTAGAGGGTGGTTCTGAAATCGTAAAAGAACCGCCGGCCCTTGGTATTCAAGTAGTCCTGGGCCATGGCTTTGATTCGGTCCTTGAACATGTAGCTGACAACCAACACCACGAAAAAAGTCGTGGTCCAGTTTTCATATTGTACGTGGGCCAAAAAGGCCACGGCAGTGGCAAACACCATGGCGACGCCGGCAGCCATGCTCAACAGCAATTCCCGGCCCAGGCGGCTCTCGGGTTTGTTGCGGTTGGTGAGGGAGAACACACTTCTTATATACGTGCGAAGGCCTTCGCGTTGGTAGACCAGGGCTTCGTTGTGCCCTTTGTGATCCGGTACAGAGGCATAGCCGCGGTGGCTGCGGTACTCCAGTTCACCCCGCGCCGTTTCATAAAGCCGGGTGACCAGCGGATCGCGCCGGTTTGATTTACCCGTCTGCAGCGCTTCCGCCAGGCGGCAGTTCGCATCTTCGACCACCAGGCTGAGATACTCATCACTAAGGAGAAATATGCCCAGCGACTGCGGCCGGGCGCCTGATTCGGCCAGGGCAGTTTCAATCTCGCGATAATCTTCGCGCAGTTGCCGGGTCAGTTGCAGGTACTCCTCTACCGCCAGCGGGCAGTTTGCGCTATCAAGGCTGGCCATTTCGCTACCAAGGCTGGCCATAATCTGTTGCACCTGACGGTCGACGGCACTGTGGGCGATGTGGCAAAAGGCTCGATTTTGATATTCGAACTGCTGCACTTCGGCTTCATTCTCGGTGTGCCGGGATAAGTCGATACTTTGGTTTAGTCGCGATAGCAATCCGCTCGTTGGTGACAGGATGTCGCTGAGTGATTGTGGCGCCGGCATCAACTCCGAATAGGCTTGCAGGTCGCGGTAGAACAAATATTGGGGGTAGGTTTCGGCATTGATTCCAAGGCGTTTTGGGAAGAACAAATAGGTTTCTACGGCATACCTCTGCCTTTTTTTGCTCTTGTCGAGGGCGTAGCTATTGCTGACTTCGATTTGTAGCTTCGATAGGCGGTTCAGGATCAGTTTCACGGGGGCGTCGACATCCTCTCTGGATAGCGCTTTCTTATAGTTAGACCGAAGGAGCAAATAGCCTACCCTAGTTGCGCGCAAAGGAAAACTACTCTGCTGGATTTGCCCGCATGTTGTGCACGGGCTGATCGGCTGCCTCAAATACCCGCAAGGCAGTGTTGCAAGCCTGCAGGGCTTGCGCTTGATCCCGGCAGCTATCCGGCAGGCCACGGCTATCCAGAAAATCATGAGAGTCAGCCAATAGCGATGCCAGGAAGTTGTCCCCCTTGAGTAACTGTGTGCAAGCTATGGCAGGGTAGTGATTGTCCCGCAGCGCGTGAATAAACTTGAGTGTGCGAAAGGCATCGAACCAGTTGTGGAGATGCCGGCTAAAGCCCTCTGGCTCGCTGCTGTGTCGCGCAGCGTGTTGCAGGGCCTGGTCGAAACCCATGGCGTGCAGGGTGGCGAGATAAGCAGGGTGGTGAGCATTCTGCAGGGCGACCCTCCAGTTGTGCAGGCTGTCGGGCGCTGATGCCAGTTGCTCCATAAACCACAGTGCCTGGCGCAGACCGTTGAAACAGTCCGGATGGTATAGCGGGTATTGCTCCAGCGGGTGGGGCATGGCGGCGATACGGCTGCACGCCGGGCCGGTGCCAAAGGGCACCCGGTCGGAGTGCCGGTCTTTAATCAGTAGCAGCGGCGTGCGCAAGGTTTCAATCGGGCCGCTCTTGGCCAGCTTATTGAGAATATAAAAATCCTCACCGCCGCTGCGCCTGGGGAAACCCCTGACCCTGGCATAGTGTAAATAGTGGATCGCCAGGGTGCTGCCTATCGTGTGATAGGCGTAGGGGGAGCCGGCCCAGCGCAAGCCGGCAACATAGTAGCGCAATGAGAACTCATACAGCTGGATGGCGTCGTTATTGCGGCCCGCTTCGCTGATATGGCAAAACGGGTAGATCAGCGCGCTGGCCCCGGGGTTGGCTCGTATGGCGGTATCGAAATAGTCGGCGGGCCAGCACACATCGGCGTCGCTGCTGAATATCCAGGGGCTCTCGATCACGCCCTCATGGATCAGGCGGCAGGCGATATCACAGCCGATTTTTCGCGCCAGGCCGACGCCCTGTTTGCGCGGTATGGCTCGCCCCGGTGAGAAGCGATCCACTACCAATAGCGCGCTGTTATTGCCCACATCATAGTATCGGCCTGTCGGGTTGCCCCCCAGCAACGGGTATTGCTCGTCTATAGCCGCTGCCAGCTGTGGCGCATCCGGGACATCATCCGGGCAATTGATCACCAGGATCACCA
>CBDUUA010000302.1:0-3641 GCA_965370135.1 uncultured Cellvibrionales bacterium | reverse complement strand
GTCTGGCTGATCATTTGCTGCATGGCGCCACTCGCCATGGGGCCCCGCCACACCATGGGTGTCTTTTCTGTGGTCAAATACCCCATCGACATGGTCTGCAGGCCATGGGCCTGGATCGGCAATAGATACTGGTCACCCTGCTGCTCCGGTCGCTGGTCGGCGCCAATGCCCAACATCAGTTGCTGGCTGGGCCCATAAATGTCGCCGTCGAGTAAGCCCACCCGGGCGCCCTCGGCCACCAGCGCCAGCGCCAGGTTGACCGCACAGGTCGATTTTCCTACGCCACCCTTGCCCGATGCGACCGCAATAATATTGCGAACGCCGAGAATCGACTCCACGGCATGATTGGCGCAGTTGTCGGGCACTACCCAGTTGATCGCGACCTCAACCTGGTCCAGACCCGCGACACCGAGCAAACCGGCCTGCACCTCCGCCGCCAATGCCTCGCTGATACCCGCCGCAGGGAAACCCAGCAGCAGATGCACTTTGAGGGTATCGCCCTCGAGCACCAGCGATTCGACACAGCCAGCCGCCGCCAGACCGGTGCCGAGGTAGGGTGTTGGAATCTGGTCGAGGGCCTGCTCAATTTGTTGTCGCCACGAATCTGTCATAACTTTGGCTGTACTCCGGAACTCATTGTCGGGGCGCAGACTATGCCTAAAACCAAGTGATTGAGTCAAGTATTATGTTGACGACGCCCAATGAGGTGGGTGTAAGTCCCGGCAGCGACTGTAAAAACCGTCACCAAAACGCTATAGTGGCGCCCTTTTTTACGGCCCACAGCTTTTAATGCGCGGAGATCTTGTGAGTAGTGTTAGTAACGTGAGCAAACAGCCATCGAGACAAATCCTGGTCACCAGCGCCCTGCCCTATGCCAATGGCTCGCTACACCTGGGCCATCTGCTCGAGGCCATTCAGACCGACATTTGGGTTCGCTTCCAGAAACTGCGGGGCAATGACTGCATCTACGTCTGCGCTGATGATGCTCACGGCACCGCTATCATGCTCAAGGCCGAGCAGGCCGGTATCAGCCCCGAGCAGTTGATCGACCAGGTGCGCGCCGAGCATCAGCGGGATTACCACGACTTCCTGGTCGAATTCGACAATTTCCACTCCACCCACTCGGAGGAGAACCGCCACTTCAGCGAGCTGATTTACCGGCGACTGCGGGACAACGGCCATATCGCCCGCCGCGACATTCAGCAGTTATTCGACCCCGACAAGCAGTTGTTTCTGGCCGACCGCTATATTGTCGGCACTTGCCCGCGCTGTAAATCCGAGGATCAATACGGCGACAACTGCGAAGTCTGCGGCGCCACCTATAGCCCGACCGAGCTGATCGAGCCGCGCTCGGCGCTGTCCGGCGCGACCCCGGTAGAAAAAACCTCCACCCACTACTTCTTTACCTTGCCCGATTTCAAACCGCTGCTCGAGCAATGGATTCACAGCGGCCACCTGCAAGTCCAGGTCGCCAACAAACTCAACGAGTGGCTGGAGCTGGGCCTGCAACAATGGGATATTTCCCGGGATGCGCCCTACTTCGGCTTTGAAATTCCCGATGCCCCCGGCAAATATTTCTATGTCTGGCTCGACGCCCCCATCGGCTATATGGCCAGTTTCCAGAATTACTGCGAGCGCGAGGGCCTGGATTTCGACCGCTACTGGGCCAGCGATGCCAGCACCGAGCTGTATCATTTTATTGGCAAGGATATTATCAACTTCCACGGCCTGTTCTGGCCGGCGATGCTCGACTCGGCCGGTTTTCGCAAGCCCTCGGCGGTCTACGCCCACGGCTTCCTCACCGTCAACGGCACCAAGATGTCCAAATCCCGGGGCACCTTTATTACCGCTCGCACCTACCTGGATCACACCAAAGCGGAATACCTGCGCTATTACTTCGCCGCCAAGCTGACAGGCAGCGTCGACGATATCGACCTCAAGCTGGAGGATTTTGCGCAGCGGGTGAATTCCGACCTGGTGGGAAAAGTGATCAACATCGCCAGCCGCAGCGCCAAATTCATCACCAAAGGCAACGACGGCATGCTGTCGGCACAGATCACCCTGCCCGCTTTGTGGCAGCGAGCGGTGGACGCCGGCGACATCATCGCGGCACACTACGAGCAGCGTGAATACGCCAAGGCCATGCGAGAAATTATGGCGCTGGCCGATGCCACCAATGAGTATTTTGATGGCCAACAACCCTGGGCTCTGGCGAAGCAAGCCGGCCGCGAGCAAGACGTCATCGATGTCTGCTCACTCTGCCTCAATCTGTTCAAGGCCATCATGACCTACCTACAACCGGTGTTACCGCAAACTGCCGTACTTGCGGCGGACTTCCTCAATACGACTCTCGACTGGTCGCAACCGGTCGAGCCGCTGCTGGCACACCGCATCAACAAATTCAAACCGATGATGTCGCGGCTGGAAACCAGCACCCTGGAAAAAATGGTGGCGAGCCAACGGCAGGCACTTGATGCCCAGACCGCCGTCGAAATCTCGGCACACCCCGCGCCAACGGCGCCGGAGCCAGTGGCCGCGGAGATTGAGTTCGAGGATTTTGCCCGGCTGGATCTACGGGTTGTAGAAATTATCGCCGCTGAGGAGGTCGACGGCGCCGATAAGCTGTTAAAACTGACCCTGAATCTGGGGGGAGACACGCGGCAGGTATTCGCAGGTATCAAGTCGGCGTATACGGCAGCAGAACTCGTGGGCAAAATGACGATTATGGTGGCCAACCTGAAACCCAGAAAAATGCGTTTTGGCGTATCCGAGGGCATGGTGCTGGCGGCGGGGCCGGGGGGTAAAGACATCTGGCTGCTGAGCCCCGACTCCGGCGCACAAGCCGGCATGCGGGTAAAATAAGCCAGACCGACGGCATGATGCTCAATTAGTGGCTGGCCCCCGGAAGGCCTGTCGTGAATTCGAGAGTGGATTCGAGCTTTATTTGTAGGGCGGAATTTATTCTGCCAAATCAATGCCATAGCGAAGCACATTGGCGGAATAAATTTCGCCCTACGGAGTATGAAGCTCAAGTAGATGCCATTCGTCTGGCCGACACGGATGAAACATGGGTTAAAAGACGGTAACCGACAAAAATTTGGCTCCAGCTGCCAAACTACTGGTCATTAGTTTATACTGCCGGCCGCGATAGAGTCACCGGGTTTGCAGCGGGTTTGCAGCAGGATTGCAGCGAGTGTGGAGTGGGTTTGGAGAAGGTTATGCACGATGATTGCCGATTATAGCCTGTTATTGATCGGAGCCATTCTGGTCAACAATTTCGTTCTGGTTCAGTTCTTGGGGCTGTGCCCGTTTATGGGAGTGTCCAATAAGCTGGAAACCGCCATGGGCATGTCGGCGGCCACCACCTTTGTGCTCACCCTGGCGTCGATCTCCAGTTATCTGGTCTTCACCTATCTACTCGAACCGCTGGGCCTGGAATACCTGCGTACCATTGCCTTTATCCTCGTTATCGCGGTGGTAGTGCAATTTACCGAAATGCTGGTGCGCAAGACCAGTCCCTTGCTCTACAAGGTACTGGGGGTCTATTTGCCCCTGATCACCACCAACTGCGCGGTGCTCGGGGTCGCGCTGTTAAATATCAACAAACAACACAGCTTTATCGAATCCGCCTTGTATGGCTT
>CBDUUA010000301.1:0-3655 GCA_965370135.1 uncultured Cellvibrionales bacterium | reverse complement strand
AACAGGGCCGCGCCCACTATCGCCAGTCCGACGACTGACAGGCTCATCCACAAGATGTCCAGCATCTCCGACGGAGGGACATCAAAGTGGTAAATCGCCGACCAGGCGAAAGCGGCTGCCGCCAATATTGCCAAAAACAGTGAGCGCCACGTGCGTCGTCTTGCCATGGGTCCGATATCCTGTTGCTATCCATTTGATCCATTTGATCCATTTGATTGAGCGGGCTCGGGGGGCACCTGCCGCAACAAGGCCCAGGCGAGGACTGCCGCCGCCAGGCAAATTATTGCCGCCATCGCGAAGCTTGCCGATGGGCTGCGCTCCCATATCAGGCCGCTGGCCAATGCTCCCAGGGCGCCGCCACCACCAAAACTGAGGCCACTGTACAGCGCCTGGCCCTGGCCCTGATGACCACCGGCAAAATAACGCCGCACGTATTCAATGGCCACGGCGTGGGAGCTGCCAAAGCTGGCCGCGTGCAGTAACTGAGCCAACACCAGCAGCCAGAGGTGATCCGCCTGATAGCCGATCAAATACCAGCGCAGGGACGACAGCAGCAAACTGAGTACCAGAATCGTGCGAATACTCCAGTATTGCAGCACCCGATGCATAGTGGCGAACAACAAGACCTCCGCCACCACCCCCAGCGACCACAGCAAGCCTATGGCGCTGCGATCGAACCCGAGTTGCTCCAGATAAATACTGTAAAACGTATAGTAAGGCCCATGGGATACTTGCAGCAACATGGCCACGACAAAGAAAACAATCACTCCCGGCTGCTTCAGGACAGCCCATAAACCACCACTGCTTACCGGCATCACATCGGCGGGAATGCTCTTTACTGACAGGCTGCTGAGCCAAATGGCGGCCAGCAATACGGTCAGAATGACGGGCAGGGTTTGCAGGGAAAAATAATCAAACCATAGCCCGAGCACCACCACGGCGAGGATAAAACCGATAGAGCCCCACAGTCGAATCTGGCTGTAATAGTTGCTGCGATCTTTCAGGAAAGACAAGGTAACGACTTCGAATTGCGGCAGCACTGCATTCCAGAAGAAGCTGTAACACATCACCACCACCACCAGCGCCCAGAAATCGCGGCTGACAAAGATACCCAGGAAGGCCAGCAGAGCGAGTAAATTGCCCCCACGAATGATCGCCAGACGCCGGCCGGTTTTATCGGCCAGCCAGCCCCAGATACTGGGAGCAATGATTTTGGTCGCCATCAGGATGGCTGACAAGTAGCCAATGGCAACCGCATCGAAACCCTCGTCCTGTAAAAACAAGCTCCAATAGGGCAACCAGGCCCCAAGCAGGGCGAAGTAAAAGAAGTAAACCCCCGACAAGCGCCAGTAGGGAATATCGGGCTGACGCCACATAAACCTAGAATCCGCAGTTGGGCATGGAATTATCGGGCATGATCGTTCATCAAATGGGGGTGTACATGAGCACGAAAAAAAATTATTACTTTCATAACCTGGGTTAAAACAGAGCGGCCAACTGGGGATTCCAGGTGCACTAGTCGGCCTGTGCGGGAATAACCGGCAAACCGCAATTGACCTCGGCATTCTGCCCACGATGACGCAGCAAGTGGTCGAGCAGCACGATTGCCATCATCGCCTCGGCAATGGGGGTAGCGCGGATGCCGACACAGGGATCGTGCCGCCCGGTCGTCACCACCTCGGTTGCCTCACCGTTACTATCGATACTGCGACCCGGGAGCCGTATGCTTGAGGTCGGCTTGAGCGCAATATGGGCGACAATGTGCTGACCACTGGAGATCCCCCCCAACACGCCACCGGAGTGATTGCTCAAAAAGCCCGCCGGTGTTATTTCGTCGCGATGCTCGCTGCCTTTCTGGGCCACCGAGCCAAAACCGGCGCCAAATTCCACGCCCTTGACCGCATTGATGCTCATCAAACCATGGGCCAGATCCGCATCCAGGCGATCAAAAACCGGCTCGCCCCAGCCTGGGGGTACGTTTTGGGCGACCACGGAAATGCGGGCGCCTACCGAATTGCCCTCTTTGATCAGCGCCTGCATATACGCTTCAAGCTCCGGCAGTTTGTCCGGGTCGGCACAAAAGAAAGGGTTTTGCTCAACCGCACTCCAATCCTTCAGCCCCAGTTCAATCGGCCCCAGCTGGGACATATAGCCGCGAATGACCAGCCCGCAGTGTTGCAACAGGTACTTCTTGGCAATGGCGCCCGCGGCCACCCGCATGGCGGTTTCACGGGCGGATGAACGACCACCACCGCGGTAGTCTCGCCTGCCATACTTATGCATATAGGTGTAATCGGCGTGATTGGGGCGAAAGGTATTCTTGATATTGCCGTAGTCCCTGGTGCGCTGGTCGGTATTCTCGATCAGCAAACCGATAGGCGTACCCGTGGTAACACCCTCGAACACGCCGGACAATATCCTGACTGCATCGGCTTCACGGCGCTGGGTGGTATAGCGCGAGCTACCGGGTTTACGACGATCGAGATCACGCTGCAGGTCCACTTCGGTCAAAGGCAATCCGGGAGGACAGCCATCGACGATACAGCCAATCGCCGGACCATGACTCTCACCAAAACTGGTGACGCTGAAGAGCTTGCCTATGGTATTACCTGACATGATTTATCCCACATGCGCTGAAGCGACGCATTATACGAGAAAGGGTGGCGTACGGAGCAATTCGGAAAGGCAGCAGCCGGTTTGATAAACGCGCATGATCTGGGTCACCCAGTATCCATAAGCAGTCAATATGGATACTTCGCCCCTCGACCATTATTTTTAGATCCAATGACAGCTAGCGTTTGAGCATGCAGTTGAGGCAGGTCGTTTTCGAGGGTCTTCCAGACGATCGTTAAATCCACTTTGAAATAACCGTGCGACAACGCGTTGCGCATCTCGTATGCCGACGCCAACGGCAGTTCGGGATGGGATCCGGCAAACTCAGGGTAGCGTCGTTCAATATTGCGACTGGCCTCGCCGATCACTTCGAGATTGCGAATGACTGCATCTTGTGCCATCTCGTTCTGCATAAAGGTCGCCTCATCGATTTTATCGGTATAATTTTGAATGCGCTGGATTGCTTGCAGAATGTGCGTCAGATAACCGAGCAGACGTACCTCGTCTTTTCGCTTCATACAGATACTGCTTCGGCGAGCACGGCCTCACGGAAGTTCTCAGGCAAGCCCATCGGCGTCAGCACGTCCACCGGTACACCGAGTATTTTGCGCAATTCATGGCGGATAGCACCAATATCGAGAAGCGTCGTGTCGGGAGACGGGTCGATCAACAGGTCCAGGTCGCTGTCGGCGGTGTCCTCGCCCTGCGCAACCGAACCGAACACACGCACATTGCTAGCGTGGTGCGCTGCGACCACGCGCCGGACGGCGACGCGATTGATCCGTAAAATCTCCGATGGTTTCATAATCGGCCCCATTATCAAAACTCGTTAAAACAATAATATACTGATACTACTATTTCAAGGCATGTTTTTAAGAATGAAATGATCGGGGACAGGTCTTTGATTTATGATTTTTAACAATGCCAATCACCGTCGAGTAGTGTAAGCAGTAGTAATCAACGATCGCGCCGGATTTTCTTAGCAAAGGCCGCCAGTTCAGCGGCGCTGAACACCAACACGCCCTCGCCACCGCGCTCAAAA
>CBDUUA010000300.1:0-3677 GCA_965370135.1 uncultured Cellvibrionales bacterium | reverse complement strand
GCGGACTTGACGCGGTGAAAGCCCTCGAGGAAATCGGCGTATCCCGGCTTCTGGTGCCGCTATTCGCAATGCAAGATGACCCGGTAGAGGGCATGGGAAAACTGGCTGAGGATATTATCGCGAAACTGCCCTCTTCCTGAGGGGCGGTAGGGGAATTACTCAGTGCGGGGCCCCCACCAGAGGATAAACCCCAAGTGCACTGGGAATTCAGGGACAGTGACATCGAATACGCAGTTAGCTATATCTTGTGTAAATGGCGCTAACCGTCTACCCCCTATTCGCAATTTGCAGCGTGAACTACACAATGTCTCTACATTGCGCCGATATGCACTTAAAATAGCGGTTAAATACAACACTGGCCGATGGTCTCGAGCAACCGCGCCGGGGTCTACAAGAGGAAGCTTTATGCACCATCGAATCCTGATGGCGGGTCTGTCGACGGTTATGGCAGTCATTGCCGGCTATGTCAGCGCTGAGCCGGAAGCTGATGCTGAGGACTTACAAAAGCAAATTGATTCGCTTAAGCAAGATGTTGAACAATTGTCCAAACAATTGTCCAAACAACAGCAGGCCAGGCCCTCAGACTCTGGCTTCAATCCGGATATCTCCCTGGTTCTGGTCGGCACTTACGCAAATTTAAGCCAGGATCCGGATAGCTATTCCATTGCCGGCATCTCCCTTGGGCCGGAGACCAGTCCCGGACCACAGGGCCTGTCCCTTGCCGAAACCGAGCTGGTGATCAGCGCCAATGTCGACGATTGGTTCTATGGCCGGTTTACCGGCGCCATCACCCCGGACAATGAGTTCGAGGTCGAGGAAGCCTTTATCCAGACCACGGCACTGCCTGCCGGCTTCGCCATCCAGGCAGGGCGTTTCTTTTCCGAATTGGGTTACCTCAACCCGCAGCACGCTCACAGCTGGGATTTTGTCGACCAGCCTCTCATCTATCGCGCCTTCCTCGCCAACCAGTACCGGGATGACGGCGTTCAGCTGCGATGGCTGGCACCGACTGACTTCTTTCTTGAATTTGGGGGCGAGGTATTTCGCGGCGACAGTTATCCCGCTGGCGGAGCGTCCAACCAGGGTGTTGGCACCTATACCGCTTTTGTCAGTACCGGCAATGACCTGGGTGACAGCCATAGCTGGAAAGCCGGCCTGAGCTACCTGAATGCCAAATCCGACCCCCGCGAAACCGAGGATGACACGCTGGAATTTTTTGGCGAGACCGAGCTGTACACCGCCTACCTGGTATGGAAATGGTCACCCCACGGCAACCCTTATGACAAGAATTTCAAGTTCCAGACTGCCCTTATGCAAAGCCCCGAGAAAGGCGACTACAGCAGTGATGTCTACTACAGCGACGTCTACTACAGCGACGCAGACAACAAGGAAGAGCCGATTGATAACAGCCGCAGCGGTTGGTATGGCCAGTTCATTTATCAGTTCCTGCATGGCTGGCGGGCCGGCCTGCGCCTGGATCTGATGCATATCGAAAACCCCGGGGCAGCATTCAGCGGCACGGTGCTGGATCCGGATAATCATAATCCCAGTCGCTATAGTGTGATGCTGGATTATGCGCATAGCGAGTTCGGCAGGTTGCGACTGCAATACAATCGCGATAATTCCGGACCACATGCCGGCAATGAAATCTACCTGCAATATGTCATGAGTCTCGGCGCCCATGGCGCGCACCGTTTCTAGTAAGCACCCTTTCAAAGTGATACTGAATTAGGCAGTATCACCTTGAAGGAGTGCGAGGATTAAAGCGATGATAAAACCACTAGTCATGACGCTGTTACTACTGTGCACGAACATGCCTGCTTATGCGGTTTTGAACGTGTTTTCCTGTGAGCCGGAATGGGCGTCACTGACACAGGAACTGGGCCAGCAACTTGTCAAGACCTGGTCCGCCACCAGCGCCATGCAGGATCCCCACCACATCCAGGCGCGCCCCAGCCTTATTGCCAAAATGCGCAAGGCGGATTTGATTGTTTGCACCGGTGCGGAACTGGAGATCGGCTGGCTGCCGGTGCTGCTGCGCCGCGCCGCCAATGCCCGCGTACAACCGGGTAACCCCGGTTATTTCGAGGCCGCCGACTACGTTGTACTGTTAGATGTGCCGGACAATGTGGATCGAGCACAAGGCGACATCCATCCCCGTGGCGATCCCCACATCCAGACCGACCCGCGCAATATTCTGCTGGTGGCCAAGCAATTGGCACTGCGACTGGCGCAGCTCGATCCTGATCATGCAAGGGAATACGAAGCCAATACCGCCAGCTTCATGGCGCGCTGGCAGGCAGCCATAGCGGGGTGGGAACAGCGCGGATCGAAGCTTGCCGGAGTCCCGATAGTCACCCAGCATAAAAGCTGGACCTATCTGATTCACTGGCTGCAGCTAAACGAAATCGTTCGTCTCGAGGCCAAACCGGGGGTTCCGCCCAGCACCGCCTACCTGACCACGGTGCTACAAAAAGTCGAGCAGACACCAGCGCAAGGTATCCTGCGGGCCGCCTACCAGAGTCCCAAGGCTTCTGGCTGGCTGCACGACAGGACCGGCATTCCGGTGATCGTCTTACCCTACACCGTGGGTGGCAATAAGCAGGCCACTGATTTGTTCACCTTGTTTGACTCGACCCTGCAACTGCTGGAGGGGATGACAAATGGATGATCTCGTAACCAGCGCCAGTATCATCGGGCCGGCATTCGTCGCCGGTTTGTTGGTGCTGGCCACCCACGTTCCGTTGGGTCGCGAGGTGCTCAAGCGCGGTATTATTTTCCTGGATATTGCCATCGCACAAATCGCAGCACTTGGTGTTATCTTCGCGATCAGTCTGGATTTGCACGACCACGCCCTGATGGTACAACTGATTGCGGTGGGCAGCGCGCTGCTCGGCGCCGCGCTGTTGCACTACACCGAATTGCGGTTTCCCGCTATCCAGGAAGCCCTGATCGGCAGCATTTTCGTGCTGGCAGCCACCGGCGCCCTGCTGTTACTTGCCAACAATCCCCACGGGGCCGAACATTTTGCCGATTTACTCAGTGGCCAGATACTCTGGGTCAGCAATACGCAGCTGCTGATATTGGCGGCGGTTACCCTGGTCATCGTCGTCTACTGGAAAATGCTGACGCTCGCCATGCGTCAGCGCTTCTTCTATCCGCTGTTTGCCGTCGCCATTACCGCCAGTGTCCAGTTGGTCGGAATCTATCTGGTTTTCTCCAGCCTGATCATCCCGGCATTGGCGATGCGCCAGGTAAAAAAGCACCCCGAGGCAAAGGCTTTTGCTCTCGGCGTGGTTGCCTACGGGCTGGGAGTAATCGCTTCGCAAATGTACGATTTGCCCACCGGACCGGTCATTGTGTGGATGCTGGCGATAACCGGGGTGATTACAGCCCTCTTAATAAGGATGACCGGTTCGCAATACAAATGATCGCCTCGACACGGCGCTGTTGATGACTGAATATCCGATCCACGAACAAACCCGGCAAAATCATGGCGCCGCATCCTCATCCTCCTGCTCGCGCACCAGTTTGTAACCCCTGTTTCTGACGCCCTGTATCAACTGATCGACACTGTCCGCCGATGCTCCGACCATTTGCAGTGCTTCCGACCCAAGGCGCAGGCTCGCTTCGAGAGCCTCGGGGAACGCCTGGGTCGCTCCGGCGTTGAGCAGTTG
>CBDUUA010000299.1:0-3680 GCA_965370135.1 uncultured Cellvibrionales bacterium | reverse complement strand
CCGGATGCGGTCGGCCATTTCGGCCCCTATGGGGGTCGCTTTGTGTCCGAAACCCTGATCCATGCCCTGGATGAACTGGAGCGTAGCTATGCGGAACTGAAGGATAAGCCGTCTTTCGTTGCGGAATTGGATCGCGACCTCGCTCACTATGTAGGCCGACCCTCGCCCCTGTATCTCGCCGAGCGCTGGAGTCAGCAAGTTGGCGGTGCGCATATCTATCTCAAGCGTGAAGACCTGAACCACACCGGCGCTCACAAGGTAAACAATACCGTTGGCCAGGGCTTGCTGGCTAAATATTCGGGTAAGACCCGGGTGATCGCGGAAACCGGCGCCGGTCAGCACGGTGTCGCCACTGCGACCATAGCCGCGCGCCTGGGCATGAGCTGCCATGTGTATATGGGTGAAGAAGATATCAGGCGGCAGTCGCTGAACGTCTACCGTATGAAGCTGCTGGGCGCAGAAGTGATTCCGGTGACATCGGGCTCCAAAACCTTGAAAGATGCGATGAACGAGGCGATGCGGGATTGGGTCACCAATGTCGATGACACCTTTTATATTATCGGTACGGTGGCGGGGCCCCATCCCTATCCGATGTTGGTGCGGGATTTCCAGGCAGTGATTGGCCGCGAAGCAAAGCAACAATGCCTGCAGCAGGCCGGCCGGTTGCCCGACGCCCTGGTTGCCTGTGTCGGCGGTGGCTCCAACGCTATTGGGCTGTTTCATCCCTTCCTGGATGATGGCGAGGTGGCGCTCTACGGAGTTGAGGCAGCGGGGGATGGCATTGAAACCGGCCGGCATGCCGCGCCCCTGTCGGCCGGGCGGCCTGGCATACTTCACGGCAATCGCACCTACCTGATGGAAGATGACGACGGCCAGATCCTTCATACGCACTCGGTCTCAGCGGGACTGGATTATCCGGGGGTCGGGCCGGAGCACGCCTGGTTAAAAGACGTCGGTCGGGCCCAATACGTCTCGATCACCGATGACGAGGCGTTGGCCGCATTTCGGGAGTTGACCCTGGTAGAGGGTATTATGCCGGCACTGGAATCCAGTCACGCGCTGGCCTATGGCGCCAAACTTGCGCGACAGATGCAGCCGGATGAGATCATCATTATTAATCTGTCCGGTCGAGGGGATAAAGATATACACACGGTTGCCGATATTGACGGCATTGTATTCTGATTCTTATCCAGCATTTTTAACAAAACCTTTAGCAACGACAGCGGGAGATTATCTTGTCTCGTATTGCAGCAACATTTAGCCAACTGCAGCAGCAACAGCGCAAGGCCTTGATTCCCTATCTGGTGGCCGGTGATCCCGATTCCGCTACCACGGTGCCGGCGATGCACGCATGGGTGGCGGCCGGCGCAGATATTATTGAGTTGGGGGTGCCGTTCTCCGATCCGATGGCGGAGGGCCCGGTGATTCAATGGGCCCACGAGCGGGCACTCGAACAGGGTATCAGCTTGCGGCAGGTGCTGGCCATGGTTCACGATTTTCGTCAGCGGGATGCCGATACCCCGGTGGTGTTGATGGGTTATGCCAACCCCGTCGAGGCTATGGGTTACGAGGTATTTGCGGAGCGGGCAGCTGCAGCCGGTGTCGATGGTTTGCTCACCGTCGATCTACCACCTGAGGAGGGGCAGCAGCTCGCAGCGCTATTGGCAGCCAGGGGTATTGATACTATCTTATTGCTGGCGCCGACAACGACAGAAAAGCGGGTGCAGCATATATGCCGGCAAGCGAGCGGCTACTTGTATTATGTCTCGCTAAAGGGCGTTACCGGCGCGGCCAATCTCGACGTGGAGTCGGTGAAAGTCAAACTGGGCATGATACGCCAATACACGGACTTGCCGGTGGCGGTGGGCTTTGGTATCAAGGACGCTGCAACCGCCAGCGCGGTGGCGCCGCTTTGCGACGGCGTGGTGGTGGGCAGTGCTTTGGTGGCTAGTGTCGCCGCCAGGGTGGCAGCGGGGGTCACGGGTGAAGAGGCAATTCTGGCTTCCGCAGTATCTTTACTCACGGCTATTCGCAGTGCCATCGACTCGGTGTAGAATGGCGCCTCGAACAGACATGGCAACTTGAATAGAAATGGCAACTTGAACAGACAGGGGCTGAGCCACTCATGAGTTGGATTGACAATATACTTCCCTCTATCGTAAAGCCTGAGCCCAATCAACAGCGGCCCGGGGTCAGCGTGCCGGAAGGTTTGTGGAAAAAGTGCGTCAAATGTGAAGCGGTCTTGTATCGCCCCGAATTGGAGCGCAATCTTGATGTTTGCCCCAAGTGTGACCACCACATGCGCATCGGGGCGAGGCGCCGGCTAGATACCTTTCTCGATGAAGACGGCCGGGAAGAAATTGCCGCCGATGTTGAACCAAGGGATATCCTTAAATTCAAGGATATAAAAAAATATCGCGATCGGCTAAGCGCAGCGCAAAAATCCACGGGTGAGAAAGACGCCCTGGTAGCCATGCGCGGCACCATTGAAAATCTACCTGTTGTGGCGGTGGCCTTTGAGTTTAATTTTCATGGTGGATCCATGGGCTACGCAGTTGGTGAGCGATTCACCCGCGCGGCACAACTTGCCTTACAGGAGCGGATGCCACTGGTCTGCTTCTCGGCAACCGGCGGCGCCCGCATGCAAGAAGCACTGATATCGCTGATGCAAATGGCTAAAACCAGCGCGATTCTGGAGCGTATGAAACTCGCCGGTGTGCCTTATATCTCCATTATTACCGACCCCACCTATGGCGGTGTCTCCGCTAGCCTGGCCATGCTGGGAGATATTATTATTGCCGAGCCCAGTGCGCGCGCAGGCTTTGCCGGGCCCAATATTATCGAGCAGACCATTCGCCAGAAATTGCCAAAAGGGTTTCAGCGCAGTGAATTCTTACTGGAGCACGGGGCTATCGATATGATCTTGCACCGGCAGGACATAAAGCCTCAAGTGGCGGGACTGTTAAGGAAACTAAGCAAGTTACCCAGCGCTTGAGGGGTCCACTAACACGTAGTGGCTGGCTCGAATACATCGAGCAGATGCATCCCGCCGAGATGGAACTCGGTTTAGAGCGGGTGCGGGGAGTTGCTCAAGCACTGTCCTTGTCCTCCTTCCAGAATCCGGGGCAGATGAAAATGGTGGTGATCGCGGGCACCAATGGCAAGGGCAGCACGGTCGCTGCGTTGCAGGCGATCGCTCTCAAGCACGGCTTGTCGGTAGGCGCCTACACATCGCCCCATCTCCTGGATTTCAGCGAGCGCATCCAACTGGATGGTCGCCCGGTCAGCGATGATGTGTTGTGCCGGGCATTTGCCGAGATAGAGAAGGCGCGAGGCGCCACACGACTAACCTTTTTTGAATTCACGACGCTGGCGGCGCTGGTTTGCTTTGACCAGTACCAGCCCCATATTTGTCTACTTGAAGTCGGGCTGGGGGGGCGGCTGGATGCGGTCAATATCATCGATGCCGATATTACCGTGATTACCAATATTCAGCTGGATCACGAGGCATGGTTGGGCCCGGATCGGCAAACCATTGCGCGGGAAAAAGCCGGCATTTTCCGCGCTGGCATTCCTGCAATCTGTGCAGAAACACAGCCGCCTCCCAATCTGGCGCAGTTGGCCAGGGATAAGGGCGCAGTCTGGATGCGGCAGGGCGAGGATTTTAGCTTGCGGCAGGA
>CBDUUA010000298.1:0-3680 GCA_965370135.1 uncultured Cellvibrionales bacterium | reverse complement strand
CTTGCGACAATTCTGTGCCGGCGACAGCAATCACGGCGACCGAAGAGGATGAAGAGGATAGTACCGCGAAACTGAGTCGCAAACAGCGAAAAGCAGCGCGCAAGCAGGCAGAACAGGATCGACAAAACGAGTTGAACCAGTCCCTGGACTGGTACCCGATCGAGGAGCTCAGCGCCAGCCAGCGGGCGATAACGCCGGTGTACTGCGATGGCGCCTATGTCGAGCCCAACAATCAAAATCCAGAGGCCGGACAGGATATCAAGAGTGCGCCGCTGCGAGCCTCCGCAGAAAATTCCGAGTTAAAGAGAAATGAACACGCCAAATTATCGGGCAATGTCGATTTAGCCAAGGGCGATATGCTGCTGCGGGCCGATCACGCCAGCTACGACAAATTAAACGACACCTTAACCGCCGAGGGCAATATTGAACTGCGCGAAAAAGGCGTGCTGATCCGCGGTGAATCCGCCAACATCAATATAGGGGCGGGAACAGGCAGCCTGGATGACGCCGAGTACGTCATGCACAAGGCCCACGCTCGCGGCGCTGCAGATCAGATAGTTCGCGAATCCGAGACCATCGTGCGCATGCGCAACGGCAGCTATACCCACTGTTCACCTCCCAGCAAAGCCTGGCTACTAAAGGCCAG
Source organism: uncultured Cellvibrionales bacterium (assembly GCA_965370135.1). Lineage (GTDB taxonomy): Bacteria > Pseudomonadota > Gammaproteobacteria > Pseudomonadales > JAHEGP01 > JAHEGP01. The sequence continues at coordinate 3,034 of CBDUUA010000298.1, read as the reverse complement.
TGACATCAAACTCGATCAGGAAAGCGGCGTCGGTAGCGCCAGACACGCTCGCTTGCGAGTCGCCAATGTACCCATTTTTTACTGGCCCTATATGACTTTCCCGATATCTAACCAGCGCCGTAGCGGCTTGCTGTTTCCCTCCTTCGGCACCGCGAAAAGTTCAGGGGGACTGGATTTATCGGTGCCGTACTACTGGAACATCGCCCCCAACTGGGACGCCACCTTTGCCGCGCGCTATATCGAGGCCCGGGGTACCGCCGGGGAGGTCGAAGCGCGACACCTGAACCGCTTCAGCAACTGGGTGGTCGCTGGCTCTTATATAGACGACCAGGAATTCGAAGACAAGCGCTGGTTCTATGCCATCAATGAGGCCGGTGTGTTACCCGGCCGCTGGTCTCACGGCATCAACTATACCCAAGTGAGCGACAAGGACTACCTCACTGACTTGAGCGGCGCCACCAGCCTCGAGCTAAAACGCAGCACCAATCTCGAGCAAAGCGCCATTATTTCGCACCATGGACGAATCCACACATTTACTGCACAAGCCGTGCAATACCAGGTTATCGACGATTTCGTTTTTCCTCAATATCGGCGATTGCCCCAGCTAACCCTGGTGCTGGAAACCGATAAGACCAGGCTGCGCCCGACCTGGCTGTTAACAGCACAGGGCACTGAGTTCGATATCGATAGCTCCGCCAGCGCCATCGGCACCCGCATTTACCTGGAGCCCGGTGTCAGCTTGCCGATAATGAACAGTTGGGGCTATGTGACCCCCACCGTCAAAATCAAATCGGTGAACTATGCCTTGAGCGACGACCACGACTTGCGCCCAGGGGTACCAGTCGAGGACGATCACCCCTCCACCATCTTGCCCATGGCCAGTGTCGATGCGGGCCTGTATTTTGATCGTGCGACCCGTTGGTTCGGCCAGCGCTTTACCAACACCCTGGAGCCACGGATTTACTACCTCTACAACAAATACGAAGACCAGACCGACCAGCCCCTGTTCGATACCGGGTTTATCACCTTTGATTACAATCAATTGTTCCGCGAGAACCGCTTTACCGGCTATGATCGCATCCCGGATGCCAACCAGTTGTCTATAGGACTGACCACACGGCTGATCCAGGACAGCTCCGGCACCGAGACCCTGTGGGCCAGCCTCGGCCAAATTTATTACTTCGAGGATCGCCGCGTAACCCTGGATCAGCCCGGCAGTACCGTCGACACAAGCGACACCTCGCAGATGGCCGGGGAGTTAGGATACCAGTGGACCCGCAACCTGCGCAGCTATATCACGGCACTGTACGACCCGTCAGATAACGTCTTCGACCAGGGCGGGGTCTCATTTCGCTATCAGGGGAATCGCGGCGCGGTACTCAATTTTGCCTATCGCTATCGCGAGCAAGAACCGAGCTGCCGCGCGCAATTGCCGCCACCCCAGCAGGGCTGCCTCGAGAAAGACGGTGACATCCTGGTCAATACCATCAACCAGACCGATATCGCGGCCATTGTCCCGGTCCACCGCCACTGGGCACTGATGGGTCGATATAATTTCGACCTTTCAAACAACCGAACACTCGGCGAAGTCTTCGGTATCGAATATAATTCCTGCTGCTGGAAAGCGCGGGTCGCATACCAGAGCGGACTGAATTCTGCCTTTGAGACAGAGCGAGGCATCTACTTTCAGATAGAAATGAAAGGGCTTGGGGGCACCGACACCGGTGTTAATTCCATTCTCGAAGATTCTATCGTGGGATTTGAGGAATATGAAAACCGTGACCATTTTTAGATCCTTGTTAATGGTGCTGGCGCTGGTCAGCAGCTCCGCAGCCATGGCCATCACCGAATTGCTCGACCAGGTCGCAGCCATCATCGACGATGACATCGTCATGGAGAGCGAGCTCGAGAGTCGCATTATCCAGATCAAGTACTCGCTCAAGGAGCAGGGGCGCCCGATGCCCCCAGCCAGCGAATTGCGGCACCATGTGCTGAACCAGATTATTGTGGAAAACCTGCAAATGCAATTGGCACGCCGCGCCGGGGTTCGCATCAACGATGCCCAACTCAATCAGGCGGTGAGCCGAGTGGCGAAACAAAACGGCCTGAGTCTGGACCAATTTCGGGCCAAACTGGCAGAGCAGGGACTCTCCTATACCACTGCCCGCGAGCAGATTCGCAAGGAGATGATCATCCAGCAAGTGCAATCGGGCCATATTAACAGTCGGGTAAAAGTCACGGACCAGGAAGTCACCAGCTTTCTCCAATCGACAGAAGGCAAGCTCATGAGTGCGCCGCAGTATCACCTGTCACACATAATGCTACCGATGAACAGCCTCTCAGGACAGGCGGGGGAAAGCCAACAACGCGCCCTGTTTGAGCGAGCCAAACGTGACATAGAGGCGGGCGATTCGCTACTCGACTGGCTCGGCCAGTACCGAAAAAAAAGTGGCAGCATACCACTGCAAGGCGGCGATTTGGGCTGGCGAAAAGCCAATGACCTGCCGGCAATTTTCACCGAGATCGTGCCCACCATGGAGCCCGGCGGGGTCGCGGGGCCGATTCGCAGCGCCGGCGGCCTGCACCTGGTGCAGTTGATTGATCGCCGCGGTGGTCCCCAGGTCATCGACCAAACCCATGCTCGCCATATCCTGGTGAAGCCTTCGGAAATCCGCAGCGATGAACAGTGCCAACAGCTACTGACAAAGCTGCATCAACGCGCCCTGGCCGATGACGACTTCGCCGACCTCGCACGCCAGTACAGCGAGGACTTTGCCTCCGCCCAGGAAGGCGGTGATCTGGGCTGGTCCCAAAAGGGCCAATTCGTACCCGCTTTCGAAGCGACCATGGAGGACCTGGCAATCAACGAAATCTCCATGCCGTTTAAAAGTCAGTTTGGCTGGCACATCATGCAGGTACTGGAGCGACGAGAACACGACATTAGCGCGGAGACAGCCCGCAACCAGGCCTACCGCTTCCTGTTCCAGCGCAAGTATCAGGAAGAGCTGGATGCCTGGTTACAGAAGATCCGCGA
>CBDUUA010000297.1:0-3700 GCA_965370135.1 uncultured Cellvibrionales bacterium | reverse complement strand
CGCGATCAAGCTTAGCGACATTGCGGGACTACCTTCTAACAGCGGAAGCTACTCCAGTCCCGCCTGATCATCCGCAAGCGGCTTGGGCTTAGGCTTGTCTTCAGGAAAGTCGACCTTGTCGGCATCCTGTTCTGCCAGCTGAACCCAACCGCCACCCATGGCCTTGTAAGTATTGATCAGCCCGACATAGACATTGGTTTGCACATTCACCAGGTTTAACTGCGAGGTAAACAGACTGCGCTGTGCATCCAGCACCTCGAGATAGCTGGTATAGCCGTTGTCATAGCGAATCTTGGCCAGCCGGGTGTAATTGAGCAGCGCATCGACCCGGCGCTGTTCCGAGGCCAGTTGCTCGCGGGATTTTTCTATTTGCACCAGTGCGTCTTCCACTTCGCTCAGTGCCACCAGAATCGTTTGCCGGTAGTTGAACACGAATTCCCGTTGTAGCGCCTCGGCGCGTTTGACATTACCTTTGATACGACCCCCCGCAAAAATCGGCCCCAGCAGTTCACCGCCGGTGCCCCAGAACCTCGAATCCTGCTTGAACCAACTCGCCAGGTCGCCGCTGACGAAGCCGGTCAAGGTGGTGAGAGATATACTCGGAAAATACGCGGCCCTGGCTACCCCAATCTGCGCATTGGCGGCAATCAGCTGCTGCTCGGCACGCCGTATATCCGGCCTGCGTATGAGCAACTCGGAGGGTACGTTGGCCGGCACCCGATCCAGCTGAAACTGTGCGATAGGCAAACCTCGGGGGATGGGACCTGGCGGACGCCCCAACAGCAGTGAAATCGCATTTTCCAGTTGGGCGATGTCCCGCTCGAAAGCAGGTACCGCCGCAGCGGCACTCTCAAACTCTGAACGGACCTGGGCCAGCTGTAATTCGCCGATCACGCCACCGGCAAATTGCAATTCGAACAAGCTGAGACCCTCGCGACGGGTCTCCCGGGTTTGCACCGCAATCTCAAGCTGTCGATCCAGCGCCCGCAGACCGACGTAGCTGGTCGCGACCGAGGACACCAGGCTGAGAATGACCGTGCGTCGCACTTCGTCGGCAGCCCACAGATCTGCCCTGGCCGCCTCGCTGGCACGGCGCACCCGGCCCCAGATATCGAGTTCCCAGCCGATGTTGATAGTGGCCTGGTAATTATCGGTGATGCCGTCCGTCACTAGCGGCGCGATCGCGGCGTCCTTGACACCTCTTCGCCTGGCCGAGGCCCCATAGCCAATCTGCGGATAGTAATTCGAACGAGTGACATTCAATTGGGCGGAAAACTGCTCGATACGCGATGCTGCAATGCGCACATCGAGGTTGTTTTCGAGGGCTGACTGTACCAACTGGTCGAGTACCGGATCATTGAAACCCGACCACCATTCGGTATTGGCGATATCCGCCGCCGCCGCGACCTGGTAATGCCAACTATCCGGGGTTTTGACCTCGGGACGCTCATAGTTCGGCCCCACTGAGCAAGCGAGGAGCATGCCCAGTAGCAAGCTAAGCATCAAGTATCTCATGCTAGGCTTCCTCCCCTGTTGGCTCACCGCCGCTCTCAGCCCCATCATCCGCATCACTGCTTTCGGACAAGGAAGTGGATTTGTCTTTGCTAAAGCGCTCTTTGGCGCTGATCACCAGATAGTAGAACAGGGGCACAAAAAACAGCGCCAGGGTGGTGGCGCCGATCATGCCACCAATAATGCCGGTACCGATAGAATGACGCGCCGCGGCTCCCGCTCCTGAAGCCAGCACCAGAGGCATGGAGCCGAGAATAAACGACAGCGAAGTCATCAGGATGGGCCGCAGTCGCAAGCGGGCTGCTGCCAATGCCGCTTCCCTGGGGCTGCTGCCCTCTTTGTATTTCAATTCCGCAAATTCAACAATGAGAATCGCGTTTTTAGCGGACAAGCCGATCAGGGTGACCAGGCCAATCTGGAAATAGACGTCGTTTTCCATACCCCGCAACCAAACCGCTACCAGCGCGCCGAAAATGCCAAAGGGCACCGCGGTCAGTACGGCAATCGGCAGGGACCACTGTTCGTACTGGGCCGCCAGTATCAGGAACACCATGACCAGGGCAAACACGAAGATAATGGCCGAGGCGCCGCTCGATTGCTTTTCCTCGTAGGCCTGGCCGGCCCAGGCATAGGTAAAGCCGTCCGGCAAGGTCGTCGACGATATGTCTTCCATAGTGGCGATGGCCTGCCCGGAGCTGTAGCCCTGCTCGGCGTCGCCAGTGATCTTGGCGGCCATAAATCCGTTGAAACGGGACACCAGGTCCGGGCCGGTGTCGTAACGGGTGGTCACCACTGACGCCAGCGGCACCATCTCGCCATCCTTCTGGCGCACAAAAATGTTCTGGATATCCTCGGGTTTCTCCCGATACTTGGGTTCCGCCTGCAGGATAACCTGCCAGACTCGGCCAAACTTGTTGTATTGGCTGACATAGAGCGAGCCGAACAGGGTTTGCAGGGAATTATAGATATCCTGCACCGGCAGCCCGAGTACCTCTGCCTTGGAGCGGTCCACATCGGTGCGAAGCTGTCGGGAAGCCGCGTTAATGGTGGTATTAAGCCGGGTCAGTTCGGGCCGCGCCTGTCCCTCTGCGATTAACTTGCGGACCTCTTTCTCAAGTTGGGCGACCCCACCCTGGCCCCGGTTCTGCAGCCAGAACTCGAAACCACCCTGGGATCCGAGCCCGGGTATCGGTGGCGGGTTGATAGCAAAGGCAATGCCGTCCTTGAGCTTGCTCAACCGCGGAGTCACCCAAGCCAGCAGCGCCTCGGCACCGAGGGAGGGATCGGTGCGCTGATCAAAATCCTTGAGGGAGACGAACACGGTGCCGGTATTGGTCTTGAACTGCCCATCCAGCAAACTGTAACCCGACAGTGCGGAATAATCCTGCACCGCGGGGTGTTCGGCAAAGATCTTGGCGACCTCATTGGTGAGTTTTTCGGAGCGATCGAGGCTGGCCCCGTCCGGTAACACGATAGCGGCAAACAAGAAGCCCTGGTCTTCGGCGGGCACAAAGCTGCCCGGAATGATTTTAAACAGGGCATAGGTGCCGCCGAGCATTAGCGCCAGCACCAATAATGCCACGCCGCTGCGCTTGATCATCACGGCGACGCCGTTGACGTAGTGCCCGGTAATGTTTTCGAGCCAGTCATTGAACTTGCGGAAAAACAGCCCGGGGGTGGAGCTCGGCTTTAGCAGAATCGCCGCTAGCGCCGGTGTCAGGGTTAGCGCGACAAAGCTGGAGATCGCCACCGATATCGCAATGGTGATGGCAAATTGCTGGTACAGCACACCGGTGGTGCCACCCAAAAAGGCCACCGGTACAAACACCGCGACCAATACCAGGGTGGTGGCGATGACCGGACCGGTCACCTCCTCCATCGCGCGTATGGTCGCCGCCTTGGGCGCCATGCCGAGTTCGTTCATATTGCGCTCGACGTTTTCCACCACCACGATGGCATCGTCACAGACGATACCTATCGCCAGGATCAGGCCGAACAGGGTCAGCAGGTTGATCGAAAACCCCAGCGCCCCCATGCCGATAAAGGTACCGATAATCGAGACAAAAATTGCCACAGTGGGTATCAGGGTGGCATTGATACTTTGCAGAAAAATATAGGTCACCAATACCACCAGCACAATCGCAATGAGCAGGGTTTCAATCACCTCGTCAATCGATGCCTGGACAAA
>CBDUUA010000296.1:0-3701 GCA_965370135.1 uncultured Cellvibrionales bacterium | reverse complement strand
GAATCACACAATAGGGTAGAGAGTCATGGTTCGAAAGCTTGCCGGAGTCGTATTCGCGGTTAGTACACTGCACGCATCAGTGGTCAGTGCGCTGGGGTTGGGTGAAATTGAGCTCCAGTCCGGCCTCAATCAACCGCTGCAGGCCGAAATTGTGTTATCCAACCTGGGAGATCTCAACCAGCAGCAAATTGCGGTGAAGCTGGCAGGTAAAGATGATTTTGCCCGCGCCGGGGTCGAGCGAATTTATTTTCTCAACGACCTGACGTTTACCGTACAGTTTGACGGTAGTGGTAATGGGGTTATCAAGGTCAGTTCCAAAAATCTGGTGCGTGAACCGTACCTGGATTTTGTGCTCGAAGCGCGTTGGCCCGAGGGTCGATTACTGCGTGAATATACCTTATTGGTGGACCTGCCTACCTTTTCTGAAGCTGCAGTAGCAGCACCGACGCCCGCGCTCACTCGGCAGGCAGCACTGGCGGCGACTCCGATGAAAGCCCGGGTGCCGGCACCGGCGCCCAGCGCCGCCGCCTTGCCCGCAGCAGCGCCGGTGAGCGGCGAAATTATCACTCGCAAAAACGACACCCTGTGGGGTATCGCCCGCAGGGCCCGGCCAGCAGGTGCCAGTATGCAGCAGGCGATGATGGCGATTTATCGCGATAATCCTCATGCCTTCGAGCGCCAGAACATCAATGGACTGAATAGTGGCCAGGTACTGCGCCTGCCCAGTGCCGAGCAGTTCAACGCCTTGAGCAAGCAGCAGGCTATTCAAGCGGTGGCAATGCAGAATGCAGCCTGGAAGTCCGGCTCTGCGGCGCCACTACAGGCGAGCGAAACCACGGTGGAGCAGGATGCCCAGCCGGTTGTCGCCGAACAAAGTTACATGAAGCTGTCTAACGCTACCAACAGCGAGTCGAGCTCCTCTGGCGCCAGTGCCGGTGTCGATGATAGCGCCGGTGAGAGTGCTGGTGAGAGTGCCGATGATGCTACTGATATAGAGGCTATGCGCTCGGAACTGGTGGTTGCCCAGGAGACCCTGGATAGGACATCCCGCGAGAACGCCGAGCTGGATTCAAGGCTGGATGAACTTGAGAGCCAGGTCGATACTCTAGATAAACTGGTCGCATTGAAAGACAGTCAACTGGCGGCCTTGCAGTCGCGACTGGAGCAGCAAAGCAGCCGTGAAACTGCCGCAGTAGATATGAATTACCAATCCAGCACGGCTGTTATCGCGACGCCTGAAGAGGATAGGCCGCCGAGTGTGATTGATCGACTGACGAGTCCACTCGCTCTCGGTGGTGTTGGTGTTCTGGCCTTACTCGGTATCGCGGGTCTGGTTATCCGGCGGCGTTCCGCCGATGACGAAGAGCCGGCAGAGGCTGTTGTCAACCCGGTCGTATCCCGGCCGAATGAACCGGCCGCGCTTGTTGCCAGCGAAGCAGAGGATACCGTTGCCGAGAATGTGCTCGAGCCAAATGTCGCAATGCCCTCCAGCGAAGAATCGGTGGCCGCCGCGCAGATTCGGGCCCAAACCGGAGAGAAGTCCTTCGACCCCCTGAGCGAGGCGGAAATTTACTGCAGCTATGATCGTCACGATGAAGCCGTGGCGATGTTGCAACAAGCCATCACTGAGCAACCGGATCGCAGTGAGCTGCACCTCAAGCTGTTGTCGATCCTGGCAGACCTCGATCGGCAGAGCGAATTTATGCAGGTTTACGCCAAGTTGGCGGCCAATGGCGACGAGCACAGCCTGCAACTGGCGCAGCAGTCAGCGGCGGGCAAGACCTGGCTTGACGATGATACCGCGACAGTTACCGCAGCCACCGAAACCAGCATCAGCGATGAAATTGACAACGCGGAGCTGGACTTCGATCTCGACTTCGACCTGGATGATGTTGAAAGTCTGGATAACACTGCGCAGCACCCGGCGCTGGATCTGGATGCGGAAAGCCTCGATTTCGATCTGGAAACCGATAGCAACACCGACACCGGTCTCGATCTCGAGCTTGGGATCGGCAACGACACTGCACTCGATCTCGACCTTGGGGTCGACAATGACTCCGACAATGACACCGATACTGCACTCGATCTCGATAATCTGAATTTCGATTTTGACTTGAACGATAGTGATGCCGCAGACAAACTCGATACCACGGCCCTGGCTGATATGCTCGATGCCGGCGCTGCGGGGGATGACGATCTCAGCGAAATGGTCGATGGTGACGAAATTGCCACTAAACTCGATCTGGCGCGAGCCTATGTTGATATGGGCGACGTCGATGGAGCACGGGATATCCTAGAAGAAGTCTTGCAAGGCGGCAGTGATGTGCAGATGCAAGAAGCCAACGAGTTGCTGCGCGACCTGGCCAGCTAGATGGCGAATAGCGCGACCCCTCAGCGGATCGCGCTAGGTATTGAATACAACGGCGCTGCTTTCCATGGCTGGCAGTTACAGGCAGACCCGGTGATGCCTACCGTGCAGGCTACTGTAGAGCGTGCACTGACCCGGATTGCCAATCACCCCGTAAGAACCCATTGTGCCGGCCGCACCGATACCGGTGTTCACGCCATGACCCAGGTGGTGCATTTCGATACCGAGGCCGACCGTCCTCTTAAAGCCTGGATCATGGGAAGCAATACCGAATTGGCTGCGGATGTCTGCGTGCGCTGGGCTCAGCCGGTGCCGTCGGACTTCCACGCCCGCTTCAGCGCACTCAGGCGCCGTTATCGCTATATTATCTACAATGACCCGGTGCGACCCGCGGTGCTGGCCGGCAAAGTCACATGGCAATGCGAGCCTCTGAATGCCGAGCTAATGCACCAGGAAGCGCAGCAATTAGTGGGTAGTCACGATTTCAGCTCCTATCGTGCGGTTGCTTGTCAGTCACGCAGTGCTGTGCGCGATGTCTATCGCATTAGTGTGCAGCGTCAGGGAAGCCTGGTAGTTCTGGATATCGAGGCCAATGCCTTTCTGATGCATATGATTCGCAATATTGCCGGGGTGTTGATGGCTGTGGGTAGTCACAAGCAGGCCCCTGGCTGGGCGGGCCAGGTACTTGCAGCCCGGGATCGTAAGCTCGGGGGCGTGACTGCGAGGCCTCATGGCCTGTACTTTATGGGGGCCTTATACCCCGAGCTCTACAATCTCCCCGGTTATGCGCCGACATCGGAATTTGCCGTTTTTTAGACTCCGGCAGCGGCCAACACCCTCTTTTACCTCGCCACATCTGCTATCATGCCGCGCTTTTCCTAAAGCGGATTCCAGGCTCAAACAACGCTATGCCATACCGGGCTCGTATCAAAGTATGCGGCATTACTCGATCGGAGGATGCCGCTACCGCCATCAATGAAGGCGTGGACGCAATCGGCCTGGTGTTTTATGAGCCCAGTCCTCGCTATGTGGATCCCGCCAGGGCCGCCACCATTGCGGCTGGGGTGCCGGCTTTTGTCGATGTAGTTGCGCTGTTTGTGGATGCTCCTGCGGAGCGCGTTCGCACTGTGGTCAAGCAAGTGCAGCCGGATCTTTTGCAATTCCATGGCAGCGAGGAGCCGGCGTATTGCGCCAGTTTTGATCGGCCCTATATCAAGGCGCTGCGAGTGCGAGATGAGAGCAAGTTGCTACAGCTGGCTGCGCAGTACCGCGGCGCACGAGCCTTGCTGTTAGACAGCTTCCAGGCGGGAGTGCCCGGCGGCACCGGCCAGAC
>CBDUUA010000295.1:0-3705 GCA_965370135.1 uncultured Cellvibrionales bacterium | reverse complement strand
TTATGCTCTCGGTGACGAGCTTGATGTGGTACTGGCGAAGCACTTGCATCAATGTTCAATACTCCGGGGCTGTACGGTATACTTAAATTTCTTTGAGGGTTTGCGTTTTTTGTTAAAACAAGTCGTTAAACCAAGTCGTTAAACCAAGTGGATAAAACAGGTCTTAAAAACAGGTCTTAAAAACAGAGAGTTGCCATGGTCGCGGTCAAGTTGTATAGCAAACTGAGTCCTTTTCAACGCGTGATTATCGCGTTAATTCTCGGTATTTTAACGGGATTATTCGTCGGTGAACCGGCGGGGGTTCTGGCAATAGGCGGGACTATTTATATTCGCCTGCTACAGATGACGGTATTGCCCTATGTCCTGGTTTCCATCGTCGGCGGTCTGGGGCGACTGGATACTGCCATGGCGGCTAACATTGGTATCAAGGCAGTCAAAATAATTTTGTTCATGTGGTTGGCGGTGATGATAACGCTACTACTGCTGCCACTGGCCTACCCCAGTTGGGAAACCTCCGGCTTTTTTAGTACCAGCATGGTGGCAGAGTCGGTAAAGCTCGATTTCGTAGCAATGTATATTCCTTCGAATATCTTTGCGGCCTTGTCGAACACCATTGTCCCGGCAGATGTTTTGTTTTCGCTGTTGATGGGTGTCGCGGTAATAAACATAAAGAACAAGGAATCATTAATAAACCTGACAGACAATATCAGCGATGGCTTGCAGGGAGTTGCCTCATTCATAGCCAAGCTGGCGCCACTGGGAATTTTTGCCATTGCGGCTTCTGCGGCGGGTACGTTACAGCCGGAAGAATTGGAGCGTCTGCAAGTCTTTTTGTGGGTCTACCTGATCGCAGCCTTTATGCTGGGGTTTGTGTTGCTGCCGCTGCTGGTACACTGGGCAACGCCTTTCTCCTATCGTGAATTAATGTCAGTGGCCGGTGAGGCCATGATCACAGCCCTGGCGACGGGTACGGTGCTGGTGGTATTGCCGATGATTGCAGAGCGCTGCAAAGAATTGCTTAACAAGCATGATATGGAATGTGAAAAAACGGACTCTACTGTTGATGTGTTGGTGCCAACTGCCTATAGCTTCCCAAGTACGGGGACCTTGCTGGGACTCGGGTTTATTATATTTTCTGCCTGGTATGTCGGCTCCCCTCTGGAGTTGGGGCAGTACCCATCATTTGTCATCATGGGCGCCTTTTCAGCTTTTGGCAGCATGGCCGTCGCTATTCCCTTCTTGCTTGACTACTACGGCTTGCCAGCCGATCAGTTCCAGCTATACCTGCTGGGTAGCGTGGTCACTGCACGTTTTGCCACGGGTCTGGCGGCGCTGCACGGCTTTGTGATAACCCTGCTGGTTGCCTCAGCGGTATTGGATCGCTTGAGCTGGCGTAAAATGATGCAGGCCGTTGCCCTGCATCTGGGGGTTACCGCGGGGGTGATGGTGTTGGTGGGTATTGGTTTGACGCAGCTGATTGACTATGAATATGCGGCAGCCAAATCATTTGAATCGATGAGGCTCGAAGGGCGAGCGGTAGCTGTTAAGGTCAAAAAATCCCCCGTGGCGCTGAGCGAACAGGATCTGGCCAGGCCGCGGCTCGATGTTATCCGTGATCGCGGTAGTATTCGCGTAGGCTATTCCGCAGAGAACCTACCCTTTGCCTTTCGCAATGACCTGGGGCAGGTGGTTGGGTTTGACCTGGAGATGCTGCACGAACTGGCCCGGGACCTGAAACTTACGATCGAACTGACTTACGTAAAAGATATCAAACAAGACCCAAAAATGTTGTCCGATGGCCGTCTTGATATCGTTGTTGGCGGCAGGATTATCACGCCCCTGCGTGCGCTGGACGTGTCATTCAGCGATTCCTATATCGAGAAATCAGTCTCGTTTATGGTGCTGGACTCCAGGAGAGAAGAGTTCAGCGCGGTCGACAATATCCGCATGATAAAAAACCTGAATATCGGGCTGGAAAAATCTGCCCATTATAGGGAGGTGATTGTAGAAAAGTTTCCAAATGCAAAGCTGACGACTGTTGATGGGCCGAGGAAATATTTCATGGGCCAGTATCCCGATGTCGATGCGTTTATGTATTCGGCTGAGGCGGGGTCTGCATGGGCCATGCTCTATCCCCATTATTCTTCTGTCGTTGCCAAAGGCCTGAAAATAAAAGTACCCGTGGGGTTTGCGCTACCAAAAAGCCAGGTGGACTTTACCCAGTTCATGAATACCTGGCTGCAACTGAAGCAGGATAGCGGCTATCAACAAACGGTATACGATTACTGGATTCTCGGGAAAAACCCCAAAGCGAAGAAGCGGCGCTGGTCTGTGATGCACGATGTGCTCGGTTGGGGCGTTTAGAGTCCCGCTCCTTGCAAAGCCCTATATATAAAGGAGAGAGACGTTGCCGCGATGACTTTGGTCGAATAAATTCGACCCAATCAAATCCACCCACCCCGATGTAGGGCCGAATTTATTCGGCCACTTGAGTTGATAGAGGTTTTCGGGTGATCAGGTAAGACCAATAAGGCGATCCGCAAATGGCAATGCCCACCGATAGTAAAATTATCGATCTCATGTTGAGCGTACCCGGCGAAGATAATAGCGGCTGGTACAAGTTTATGAAACCGCTGTTGCTCGACCGGGAAAGCCGCGAGATGTTCAGCATGCCGGCCCAGTATATGTTCAAGGATGTGCCCAGGGCGGGGCAGCGGGATGACTACGTCGCCTATACCATCGCACAAATGGACAAGCACAATATCGCGCGCGGCATGCTGTTGGTCGATGACCACCTGGAGGTCGCCAAAGAGGCGCTGCGACGCTTTCCCAAACGTTTTATCGCCAGCTACGAAGCCAATCCCAATCTCGCGATGGATGAGGTGCGAAAAATCCGGCGCCTGAAGCAGGAGTTCGATATCAAGGCGGTATCCGGCTTTCCCTCGGGGCTGTGTCCCCAGGTGCCGGTCAATGACAAGAAGTGGTACCCCATCTACACCACCCTGATCGATCTCGATATTCCTTTTTGCCCCTGTATGGGCGTGCCGGGACCGCGCTTGCCGATGGCGCCGCAACAGGTCGAGCTACTGGATGAAATCTGCTGGTTTTTTCCTGAATTGAAAATAGTCACCCGCCACGGTTGTGAGCCCTGGACCGAGCTGATGTGTAAGTTAATGCTCAAGTATCCCAATCTGCACTACATGACCAGCGCTTTTGCGCCGCGACACTATCCCCGGGATATCATTGATTTCGCCAATACCCGGGGTAGTGAGCAGGTGATGTACGCGGGCTATTTTCCCATGGGGCTGTCCCTTAATCGTATTTTCAAGGAGATGCCCGACGTGCCCCTGCGCGACCATATCTGGCCCAAGTTTCTTCGCCAGAATGCTATTCGGGTATTCAAGTTGGATGAATGATGAAATACACCCTGGAAGAGTTATCCGATAAGCTGGAAATACAGGAGCTGGCCTATGCGTATGCAGAGGCCATAGACCAGAAAGACTTCAACCGCCTGGATGCGGTATTTACCCCGGATGCCAGTATCGACTATTCCGCCATGGGCGGCGCCAAGGGCAGTTATGCCGAGGTCAAAAAATTTCTGCAGGACACCCTGCCCATGTTTGACGACTACTATCACATGGTTGCCAACCTGCATATCAAACTCGACGGCGATAGCGCCAGCGGCCGAGTGATGTGTTTTAACCC
>CBDUUA010000294.1:0-3711 GCA_965370135.1 uncultured Cellvibrionales bacterium | reverse complement strand
TCAGTCGAGCTGATTATGCCCCGCCACTGAAATGCGAGCACCAATCATGTGGTAGAACAAAAACAAGGGACAGTAATGAATACTATTGGGCTGAAGATTTATTTGTAGGGCGGAATTTATTCTGCCAAATTAATGCCATAGCAAAGCGCATTGGCGGAATAAATTCCGCCCTACAAAGGATATTGTAGCTTGGGGAGAGCGGCATGCCAGGTGCTGAAGCTGCACGGGGAACAATTATCGGTGCAGCCATGATCCAGGAAATGATTCGCTTTGATGTGGCCGCAGCAAGTATTGATGGGCTCGTCTGTTTATGCTATTCAAGCGCTTATCTTCATCGATTCCAATAATAATCAGGATACCTAAATGACTACCGATAACACGACCCGTCATCCCGACGATTTCCGGACCCGTCATCCCGACGATGTTCATGCCCGTCATTCCGACGATTTTCATGCCCGTCATCCCGGCGATGTTCAGGCCCGTCATCCCGGCGATGTTCAGGCCCGTCATCCCGGCGATGTTCAGGCCGGGATCGATCTCAGTTCGAACGAGCACCTGGAGTGCCCCCATGGGCGTCTGCAAGAACTTCGCGAGACAACACCGATTTTCCGCAACGATCAAGATGGGGCCTGGATCGTTACCCGACAGGCAGACATCGTGGCTTTGTTGATGGAAGCCAGGCTAACGCCGGATATCCGGCACAGCGCCGACTGGCATTTGGGTGGCGCCGACTGCTCTCCGGAGGGCGCCGGCGGCTCTTTGGAGAACGCGGCACCTGACTCCCTTTTTATGCAGTTCGTTGCCAACAATGTGTTCGCGAAAACGGGTAGAGAGCACCATCAACTTAGGAAATTTGCCTCGCAAGGCTTCTCCCGCCGGGTACTCAGCAAGATCGAATCCCGGCTTACAGTTATTGTCGACACCGAGTTCCAGGCCATAAAAGACCGGGAGGAAATCGACTTTTCGACGGAGATCTCCCAGGTTCTGCCCACAGTAGTGATCGGCACCTTGCTGAATCTTCCGCAAGAACAATGGGACCTGTTTACGCAACTCTCGGCTGATATCCTGATCAACTATGTGCCGATGGGTAGCATCGAAGAAAAATTGGCCGCCGTGGAACGCTACAATCGAAATGCCGCCGAGTTCAAAGCCATTGTCGATCAGCGCAGAGGGGCCATTGATGATGATGACTTCCTGTCCCTGCTACTGCGCGCAGAGGCAGAAGGCGAAAAAATCACCACGGAGGAAGCGCTAAGTTTGATCATAAGCCTGGTGATGGGGGCCGCCGATACCATCACCGATTTTGTCAACCAGGCGCTGTTGATGCTGCTGCTCCATCCCCAGCAGAGGGCCCTCGCATTGGCTAGCGAGGCGGGCCTGGACAATGCCATTATGGAAACAGCTCGACACCATTACTTCGTGCGCTATGGACATAATCGTTACGCGGTACAGGATTTTGATTATAAAGGACATCGAATTCGCAAGGGGGATGCCGTGCGACTGATGTTCGACAGCGCCGGTCGAGACGCGGATGTTTACGAGCGCCCGGATAATTTTGATGTGGTCCGGGATCAAAAACACAATATCGCATTTGGCTATGGTCGTCATTTCTGCCCTGGAGCTGCGCTGGCAAAAATGCAGACCCGCATCATCATCAAGCGGTTCTTTCATTACTTTCCGGATGCCACAGTGTCAGGCAGTCTGAGCTACGATGTTTTTAAAAATACCAGACGCTACCAAAACATTCCCATTCGCCTGCAGCCATGACACCGGTGCCGTTAAACAAGAGGGTTCAGGTTTCATAAACCATCGATACATGAAGCATTTAGCTAACACTATCCTACTGTTTCTGCTTGTTCTGGCCATGCCGGCGATGGGCGAGGATAGCCGACCACGACTGCTTGTGCTGACCGATATCGGCGGCGATCCGGACGATCAACAATCGCTGGTGCGACTGCTGGTCTACGCCAACGAATTCAACATCGAGGGTTTGATTGCATCGGCTTCCGGCACCCCCGGGGAACTCAAAAAAGCCTTGGTTCAACCACAGTTGATTCGGGAGCAGGTCGCGGCCTATGCCAATGTCTATGGCAATCTGACGCAACATGCCCAGGGCTATCCTACTCCCGAGCATCTGTTGACGGTGATCAAATCCGGCAATCCGCAGCGCGGGCGCCAGGCCGTTGGGGATGGCAAGGATACCGAGGGATCGCGACTCATCGTTGAGCGGGGAAATCGGCCGGATCAACGGCCCTTGAATATTGTTATCTGGGGTGGCCAGACTGATCTGGCGCAGGCGTGCTGGGATGTGCGCAAGGAGTACGGCCAATCGGGGCTAAAGAATTTTTTGTCTCGCATTCGGGTTTACGATATTGCCGATCAGGACAGAATCTTCGAGTGGATGCGGCGGGAGTTTGATTTCCCATTCTACATTCTCAATAAATCCTGGCGCGGCCACGACATGCGCGAAGCAGTGTTTCGCGGCATGTATCTTGGCGGCGACGAATCACTCACCTCGCGCGAGTGGGTCGAGTCAAACATTCGCTCCGATCACGGATCACTCGGGGCACTGTATCCAGCCAAAACCTGGACCGCGCCCAACCCCCATTCAGCACTCAAGGAAGGCGACACCCCCTCATTTTTCTATTTTCTTGCCGATGGCTTGAATGACCCGGGCTTTCCGAACCACGGCGGTTGGGGCGGTCGTTTTCTTAAATTCGACGGTATCTGGCGAGATGCGGTAGACAGAGTGGACGGTGTGAGCAATGGGCGCTCCAGCGTATCACGCTGGCGGCCGGCATTTCAAAATGAATTCCAGGCCAGGCTGGACTGGTGCGTGGCGCCCCCGTCTGAAGCCAACCATGCTCCACTCGCCGTGGTGAATGGCGACCGCAGCCGATCGGTGTTGCGTCTGTCTGTGCACGGGGGGAAGCCCATAAGCCTCGATGCCTCTGAATCCAGCGACCCGGATCAGGACCAGCTCAACTACCACTGGTGGGTTTATCCCGAAGCGGGTACGGTCGGGGCGTGGGAGCTGCAGCAGATTAGCTGGAGTGACCCCCATACCGCCAAAACCACGGTGACCCTGCCCCCGGGAAAGCCGGGAGCAACGGCGCACCTGATACTGGAAGTGCGTGATGACGGCGAGCCCTCACTGACCCGTTATCGCCGGGTGATACTAAAGCGAACTCACTGAATCTAAAAACTTCCCCATGTGAAACTGCCCCATCTCAGTGCTATAGACATATTTACCCCCAACGGGGCACGCCAAACGGGCGAGACAGGAATGCGCCATGCAGCGATTGCCTGGAGTTGCCAAGTGGGCGGAACAAAGGGGCACATCGTATCGGTGCAACTCCAGGGCGCCTACCGGACAGGTGTTGATGCAGGGTTTATCTTGGCATGTATCACAGGGGCTGGGGGCATCTTCCTCTTTATCTTCTCTAGGGGGCAACTCAATCTCGGCATCGAAGACAAGGGCTGCGCGATAAGCATGCCACAGGCCATAGTCGGGATGAATAAGTGGACCTATGGGACTGGGCGCCACAGCTTCACAACGCATGGCCCAGCGTTGGAAAGGCGCAAAAGGTGGGCCGTCAAAGGGATAGATAATGTGTGCAGATACTTTGTCGGCCAGGTGATCGAGGTGACTTCGCGTCCAGTTATCCAGGGGATGTCGCTGCGTAGAATGGCTCAGGTACTCTCCCGCGG
>CBDUUA010000293.1:0-3720 GCA_965370135.1 uncultured Cellvibrionales bacterium | reverse complement strand
CTGTCGACTTCCGGCATGAGGCGCTTTATCCTTGCTGCCCATAAACCGATCCTTTAAGACTGAGATCGAAGACCGGAAGGTTTATATCCCGGAAGGTTTATATCATTGTGTGAATAAGGCGGGACGTGATATGACTGCACAGGATTCGCAACAGGATCGCAAGGACGCAAAGCACAAGGCTGCCATGGAAAAGCAGAAAACCAGGGTCGATGCGACGATTGCTGCCGCCGACATCGAGCGCGGTGTCTCGCTGTTATTGACCGGTAATGGCAAGGGAAAATCCAGCTCTGCCTTCGGCATGGTGATGCGAGCTCTGGGCTATGGTCACAAGGTCGGCGTGGTGCAGTTCATTAAGGGTACCCAGTTATCCGGCGAAGAAATCTACCTGCGCGAGCAATGCCCCCAGGTGGATTTCCACCAGATGGGTACCGGGTTTACCTGGGATTCCCAGGATCGCTCCGGCGATATTGCCGCTGCCGAGGCTAGCTGGAAGTTGGCGAGGGGCATGCTGGCAGATTCGTCCTACCAACTGGTGGTGCTGGATGAGTTGACCTACATGATCGCTTTTAAATACCTGGACGAGCAGGACATCCTGAATGCCATCAGTCATCGCCCCCCGGAACAGTCAGTAGTGGTAACCGGTCGCGGCGGCGGCACTGCACTGCAGAACATCATGGACACCGTGTCCGAGGTCAAAGAAATCAAGCACGCCTACAATGCCGGTATCAAGGCTCGCCAGGGCGTGGACTATTAAACCTGGTGGATTATTAAAACTATAAGCCCGGTGGCGTCGGCAATCACTGATCAAGATCGCGATAGTGCGTTCGTGCCTGGGCCAGGTATTCACACAGCAATTGTGCCCCCTGAATAATCCGCGGGGTATGGCGCTGTAACAAATCCGGGGGAATAAAATAAAGTTGCTGCTCGCGCACGGCGGTTATCGTTGTCCAGCGGCGCCAGTCATCCAGCCATTCCGGTCGCGCCTCGTCCATGCCGCTAGCCACGATGACTTGCGGATCGGCGCGGATGACCGATTCGACATTGATTCGCAACACCATCGGCATCGCATCGGCGAAAACATTGCGCCCACCGCACAGGCGCACAACATCTGAAATCAGGTGCTCGCCATTGAGGGTCAGCAGGGGTTCGTTCCATATCTGGTAGTACACATCGATAGCTGATTGCGTACTGTAGGTCTCTCGCAGGTAGCGCAGCTGTCCCATGAACCGGGCGGCCGCCTGTTCCGCCTCCTGGTCATGGCCGCTCAAGCGCCCGATCTGTCGCAGGGATGTTGCCACATCTTCAAGAGTGCGCGGCTCACTCACGAATAGGGTCAAGCCCAGTTCGCGCAGGCGATTAGCCGTCTCCACGCCGTTACCACTCAGCCATACCAGTACCAGGTCGGGCTTTAGCGCCACCAGCGACTCGTAACTGACATTGTCGGAGGAGCCGACCCGGGGTATCGTCAGCGCCGCCTCGGGGTAGTCACTGTAACTCGCTGTGCCGACAAGTTGCGCACCGGCAGCCGCGGCGTAAACCACCTCGGTAAGATGCGGCGCCAGGCTAACGATACGCTGCGCCGGCTGCGCCAGCACCACCTCATTGCCCTGTGCATCCTGCAATCGAATTTCCGCTGCCGCCAGTGCTGGCAGCAGGGCCAGTAGCAGTCCAGTTAAGCAGATATGCATTTGCTGTCCTTCATCAGCCTCTAGGTAATCACCAGCGGTGTGCCTGTGAGCGGATGCCTGCCGATAGTAACGTTGACATCGAAAACGCGATAAATGTTTGCCGCATTAAGAACCGTGTCAGGAGTGCCGGCAAATACGATATGCCCGTGCTGCATCAGCATCATCTGGTCGGCGCAACGCGCTGCCAGGTTGAGGTCGTGAATGACCATGAGCACACCCACTCCCTGTCTGGCCAAATCGACGACAATTTCCAGGGTGAGCTGCTGGTGAGCGAGGTCGAAGGAAGACGTCGGTTCATCGAGCACCAGGAAGCGATCCCCCTCGGCCGCGGGCTCCCAGATCTGGGCTAACACACGCGCCAGGTGTACGCGCTGTTTTTCCCCTCCGGATAAGTGCGTATACAGGCGATCACAGAGGTAGTCGCCGTCTACTGTCTTTAATGCTTGCCTGGCGATGTCCCGGTCGCGCACCGCACCGGTATCGTGGGGGGTGCGCCCAAGCATTACCACCTCCAGGCCGGTGAAGGGAAAATTGAGCAGGGAGTGCTGGGGTAGTACCGCCAACATGCGAGCGCGTTGCCCGGCGCTCCACTGCCGGAGCGGTCGTCCGTTGAGTGCCACCTCGCCGCTGTCGGCGGACAATTCCGCCACTAACACCCGCAGCAAGCTGGTCTTGCCGGCGCCGTTGGGGCCGAGCACGGTATGAACCCGGCCCGGGACAATCTCAACAGAGACGTCTTTCAATAGCTGTATCCCCGATAAGGACAGGGATAATCGTTCAGCAGACAGGGCCATGGCTTTCAACCCTCCAGTTTGTGCTTTTGCATCAGCAAGGAGAAGAAAAAGGGCGTGCCCAATAAGGCAGTAAGAATCCCGGCGGGCAATTCTGCCGGAGCCACCACCACCCTGGCGCAGGCATCCGCTGCGATTAACAGGATGGCGCCGGCCATCGCTGATCCGGGGATCAGGTAGCGGTGATCCGGGCCGATCAGCATGCGCACGATATGGGGGATGATCAGACCGACAAATGAGATGGTGCCGGCCACCGCCACCGAAGTGCCCACTGCCAGCGCGGTGAGAAGAATCAGGCGACGCTTGACCGCATCGACGCGAATGCCCAGATGCCGCGCTTCGGATTCACCGAGCAGGAAAGCGTTGAGGGCGGCGGCGTCCCGGGGCAGGAGATACATGACCACCGCCACCACCACTGCGGTAATCCAAACCCGCGGCCAGTTGGCGGCATCCAGCGCACCCATCTGCCACAGGCTGATGCGGCGCAACATTTCATTGTCGGCAAAAAAGCTGAATAGGCTGTTGAGGGCGCCGGCCAGGGCGCTGATCGCAATGCCCGCCAGCAGCATGGTCACCACCGAGGTGCCGCTAGTCGACGTTGCCAGTCGATACACCAGCATGACCGCGAGGAAGCCACCGGCAAAGGCGCCGAAGGCCACCATAGACAAGCCGAGCAACTGCCCGCCGGCCAACCAGCTGCCGCCGCCGAGCACAATGACACAACTGGCCCCCGCAGAGGCGCCGCTGGAGACGCCGATCAAGGATGGATCCGCCAGTGGGTTGCGGAACAGGCCCTGCATGGCAGCGCCGCAAACCGCCAGGCAAACGCCAACCAGCCCCGCCAGGATGACCCGGGGCAGGCGAATCGAATGTATTATCAGGCTTTCCGACGCGACCGGCGCGCCGCCAGTGGTGATGTCGCCCAGGGCCTGCACAACTTGTGCCGGTGAAATAAATGTCGGCCCCATCAGCAGGCCAGCCAGCAACAGTACGGGCAGCAGCAGGGCCAGGATCCACAATAGACGCTGCGGTGCGATCACCCTCATGCCGCCACCAGAACGCTGTTGCCGGCGTCAGCAGTGGTGTCTGGGGTCATCAGTGTCGTTGACGATCGAACGGAGAGTTTTAGCTGTTGAGTCATCGGCCACCGACCCCGGTTGCGTATCCAGGGTGAATTCAGAGTTCAGTTTTGGCGACTGGCGAGCACCTGAAAATGTGACCAGACTGTAAAGAGTCGGCGA
>CBDUUA010000292.1:0-3745 GCA_965370135.1 uncultured Cellvibrionales bacterium | reverse complement strand
TTGGCAACCCGCTGGGTGGGGTCGATCTCGGCGGATTTATCAACGTCGGCGTTGGTATAAATCCCTGATAGACGACGGTTACTCCATGCCCTTGAAAGCGGCCTTGGCCTAGGAAGAAGAACAGGCCATTGAATCCGCCAGCTTGGCCAGTGCTACTATGTTCGAGCTACGCCGCCAGGCAATACTGGAAAAAGGCCGGAGAGAAAAAGATGAAGGATAAAGGGGGTAAGATTGCACTGACCGCGTCCACCACGCCTTGAGGTCAATGTGTTACCCCGGTGGCAACTGAGTGGCTTTCCTATTATAACCACTGGCTATATACAGCTAAATTGAAGCGCCGAATCAGTCTGGTAGACGTATAGTCAGCCAATACGGGAGGTGTTAAATTAGCTCCAAAAGGTGAAGCTCGCTTGAGTCAATGGAGGTTATCATGATTTTTCATAGCACTTATCGCTTGAACCCGGAAAATCGAATTTCCGCAGAAGAGCGATTCAAATCAACGGGAGCGGTTCCTCCCGACGGTGTCAAACTGCTCGGTCGTTGGCACGATGCCAGCGGACTACATGGTTTTATGGTTTCCGAAGCATCCAGCGCTGTCGACATGGCAAGGTGGTGCCGGGAATGGACGGATGTTATGGAGTTCGAGGTAACACCCGTCATCAGTGATGAAGAGCTGGCATCCGTGATGGGCTGACGACCCCCTTAACCAGCCGCTCCCCTTTAAAGATGGGCTGAACTCAACAATCATTGAAACAGCCAGGGGCTGTGACCGTGACCGGAGGTTTCCCGATAGGGCTGTTCGCTCACCCACTATCCTACCGCTACCGGCTCGACTGATACTCCGTGACACCGGTGATATCCTTCATTCGGCGCCAGTCCGCCGCCGGCATCAGCGGCGGTTTGGACCCGAAAAGCTTGCCAATGACTTCGACGTATCGCTGCTCGATGGCAAGATCGAACGCCGCCACGATGGCTTTTTCATCCTCCCACTCCTGAACCCCGCTGCGACTCAGCAGGTAGCTCAGGCGCTCCGTTTGCAAGCGCTCCCATATCCCCGCTATCGGCTGCAGCGGACCCTCGCCGCGCAAGGTGTCAATTGCCCACTGCATGCCATCGAGGCTCAGGTCATCGGGATGCGCCACCAGCCGCGCTTTGTGGAGGTGCTCTTCAGCCGCATCCAGCCGACCGAGTTGCAGATTTTTGAAGGCGGAGAAATAGTTGGGCGCGTAGCCCTCCCGGTCTCCTATCAAACTGGTCTCCACCAGGGTTAGGGCACCCAGCCTCTGGCCGGACCCTGTCAGACTGCCGGCGCGTATGGTAATGGGCAACATGCCGAAGGGATCGAGGCGATAGGCTCTCTCCACCATTTCCTCCGCGCCCTCTATTCTCATCATCCGCATTAACACACCATACGCAGACAACAGTGCAGCATTATTGGGATTCCGGGCTAGAGACTGTTTGATCAGTCCCATACCCTCGGCCCATTGGTAGTCGTTGAGTATCAGCGCCACTCCCAGCCAGCCCGTGGCGAAGGCATGGCCGGGCTCAATCTGCAAGGCTCGCCGATAGGCGGCGATGGCGCCGGGATAGACAGACGCGGGAATATGCGGGTGGCCATAACCCGGCCTGCCGAGCACATGCAGCGCCTGACCCTTGGCGGCCCAGGCGTCGGCATAGTATTCGTCCAGGGCGATCGCCTGGTCAAAATAGCCCTCCGCTTGTTCTATGAGCAGCGGGCTGGTGCTTTTCAGCATCTGCACGCCCTTGAGGTAGAGGTCGTAGGCCTCGAGGTTGGAGGTAGGGTGAGTAACCATAAACTCTGCCGGCTGCATATTGGCTGGCGGTATAACCGCCTCATCGCCAAGGGCAAGCCCAACTTGATGGACAATATCCTGGGTAATCTCAGCCTGCAGCACAAAGATATCGCTCAATTCCCGTTGATAGACATCCGACCAGACATGGGCGCCGGTCGCCGTGTCTATTAATTGCGCGGTTATCCGAACGCTCTCGTCCGCCTTGCGCACACTGCCCTCCAGCACGTGTGTTACTCCCAGCAAGCGCCCTATCTCCTTGATATCCCGAGCCTGACCCTTGAATTGAAACGACGAGGTGCGCGCGATCACCGGCAGGCGATGAGTGCGCGCCAGCGCATTGAGAATTTCCTCCGACATGCCTTCGCTGAAGTACTCGTTCTCCCCATCGCTGCTCATATTGACGAAGGGCAGTACGGCGATGCCGGGTTTCTGCTCGATACTGTGGGGAGCGAGGGTCGCCGCCGTTTTAAGAATCAAGGTGACAACTGCTTCGGTCAACCATAAGCGAGAGCTGTCGATAGACAGCAATACCGCGAAGCTTAGTAGCACCGCTACGAGCAGCAGCCCCGCCGACCGGAACATACGCCGGCCGCCGCGTCGAGCCTGACTCTCCGGGCTTGACTGATCCGCCGTCAGCGGCGACTGTTTCAGTGACTCCTGCTTCAACGATTCGGGTTTCAGCGGCTCAACCGGCAGCACCAGGCGGAACCCCAGCTTGGGTATGGTTTCAATAACCTGGTGGTCTCGCGCGGTATCATCGAAGGCCTTGCGCAATTCAACGACACACTTTGTCAGGGTGTCATCGGAGACCTCACCGCCGGGCCAGACCGTATCGAACAGCTCATTTCGCGATACCGGCGCCCCGTCAGCCGCCACCAGACATTCGAACACCGCCATCGACTTGGGCTTGATATGGACAGACTTATCGCCACGCGCGATGATGCGCCGCTGCGGTCTGACGATCCAATTTCCCAAGCGAAAGTCCGCGCCCATTACCGGCTTCCTTCCATTATTTTTTTTCAGTTTATCAGCGTAATGGAAAATATGCAGTTGAAACGACACTGTGCAACGCTGTTGGTGGCCGACAGGACCTGGCCTGCTTGCCTGCCGCACTCGATTACAATTTCAAGCTGTTGAATTCGTTGGCTTATTTAAAGCCATGCAGACGGTCCCCTTTTGCTCCGCTTTCGCTCCTTCTTTGGTCCGGTAATACCACCGCCAATACCTGACAATCGCCCCCAAGACCCTGCCGGCGCGGCAGCCAGGCAATCGAGGGAAATTCAAATGAACGCTCGCATAAACTATCAAATGAAAGACGACCGATCAATCATGCTGGACATGGTAGCAAAGACGCTGCTGGCTGGACTCTTCCTGTTGGCTGGATTCAGCGGCGGACAGACCGCACAGGCAGGTACCGTCCGCATCATCGGCGACTCCCTGCAGAGCACACCGCCGGGAGGCTTCTCGATCTCTGCTCACCTTCGCAGCTATGGCTGGCAACTTACCTGCGAGTGCAAGCCCGGGGAAGCCCTGATCGGCCACAACTGGCGCACCGACCACATCACTGAAGACACGGTGGTGCTCGCGCTGCTCACCAACGACGCCGGCGCCTCCGGCATCCTCGGAATGCGCATTCAGTGGCTTACAATGTACCTGTATGGGGTCAGGCGCATCGTGAGCCAGCTCGTCAGTGAAGGTAAACGAGTCATCTTTGTGTTACCCACACTGACCAAAAATCATGCCCTGTACCGCAACGAAGAGCTGCATCTGTTCCGCTGGTTCGGCGCACTGGTCGCCGGCGGGTACGGCGCCGAGCTGATCGACATGCAGGCGCTCGGGGTGCCACTGGCTGCTGACGGCCTGCACTACGACGCCACCGGTACTCAAGTCTATGCACAGCACCTCCACCAGCTACTACTGGCCGGAGAACA
>CBDUUA010000291.1:0-3760 GCA_965370135.1 uncultured Cellvibrionales bacterium | reverse complement strand
TCTGCGAGATATGCACCAGACCGTCTTTGCCGGGCAGGATATTGACGAAGGCGCCAAAGTCCACGATGCGCGCCACGGTACCGGTGTAGATTGCACCAATTTCGGCTTCCGCGGTAATGGCTTCCACCTCACCCTGCGCCAGCGCCAATGACTCCGAGTTTGGCGCATAGACACGCACGGTGCCGTCGTCATCGATATCGATCTGGGCGCCACTCTTCTCGGTAATACCGCGGATCACTGCGCCACCCGGGCCGATGATGTCGCGGATCTTGTCCTTGTCGATTTTAATGCTCACCATGCGCGGTGCTGTCTCAGCCACATCGCTACGCGACTTATCAAGAACCCGGTTCATCTCTCCCAGGATATGCAGGCGTGCGCTTTGGGCTTGTTCCAGCGCGCGCTCCATGATCTGCTCGTTGATGCCTTCAATCTTGATGTCCATCTGCAGCGCCGTTACGCCCTCTGCGGTACCGGCCACCTTGAAGTCCATATCACCAAGGTGATCTTCATCACCCAGGATATCGGTCAATACTGAGAAGCGGTCGCCCTCTTTAACCAGACCCATGGCAATACCTGCCACCGGCGCTTTGAGGGGAACACCGGCATCCATCATCGCCAGGCTGGCGCCACAGACGCTGGCCATGGAGCTGGAGCCGTTGGACTCGGTGATCTCTGACACGATGCGAATGGTGTAGGGGAAATCTTCATTGCTGGGCAACACCGCGGCAACACCGCGACGGGCCAGGCGACCATGACCGACTTCGCGACGATTGGTAAAACCGACACGACCCGCTTCACCCACACAGTAGGGAGGGAAGTTGTAGTGCAGCATAAAATGATCCCTGCGCTCGCCTTGCAGGGCATCGATAAATTGGGCATCCCGGGAGCTGCCGAGGGTGGCCACCACAATAGCCTGGGTCTCACCACGGGTAAACAGGGCCGAGCCATGGGTGCGGGGTAATATTCCGGTCTCAACGGCAATCGGCCGCACGGTCTGGTTGTCACGACCGTCAATGCGGGTTTCGCCATTGAGGATGCGACGTCGCACAATGCGACTCTCCAGACTTTTGAACAAGTCCTTGAGTTCATCCGCAGACACATCCCCGTCAGCAGGCGCCAGCGCTGCGACCGCATCTTTCTTGACTGCGGACAAGGCTTCATAGCGCTGCATTTTGTCGGTAATCCGGTATGCCTCACCAACCGCCTCGCCAAAACCGCTCTCGAGAGCTTCGATCAATGGGGTGTTTTCCGGCGCTGCGTCTAACTCCCAGCGTGGCTTGCCGACCTCGGCCGCCAATTCCTTGATAGCCTGGATAACCACCTGCATTTCCTGATGCGCATACAGTACCGCACCCAGCATCTGGTCTTCGGTCAATTCCTTGGCTTCGGACTCCACCATCAGTACCGCGTGTTCGGTACCTGCCACCACCATATCCAGGTGGGAAGTCGCCAGCTCGCTAAACGTCGGGTTCAACAGATAGCCACCCTCGGCAGTGAAGCCAACCCGGGCGGCGCCAATCGGGCCGTTGAAGGGAATGCCCGAGATCGCCAATGCCGCCGAAGTGCCGATCATGGCAATCATATCGGGATCGATATCCGACTCGGCGGACAATACGGTAATGATGACCTGTACTTCGTTTTTAAAGCCCTTGGGAAACAGCGGGCGGATAGGCCGGTCGATCAAGCGCGATGTCAGCGTTTCTTTTTCGCTGGGACGCGCTTCACGCTTGAAGAAACCACCGGGGATGCGGCCGGCGGCATAGGTTTTTTCCTGGTAGTGCACCGCCAGTGGAAAGAAGTCCTGGCCGGGCTTGGCGGTTCTGGCGCCCACTACAGTGGCCAACACCACGGTGTCATCGATACTCGCAACTACTGCACCACTCGCCTGCCGCGCCACGCGCCCGGTTTCCAGGGTTACGGTATGTTTGCCGTATTTGAATTTTTTAATAACGGGATTCACAAAAAATGCCTCCGATAGAATAGTTCAATGCACCTGCGCCCCATTGCCCAGGTGCGCCTGCAATTAGCGACGCAAGCCAAGACGCTTGATCACCTCTGTGTAGCGGCCAGCATCCTTGCGCTTCAGGTAGTCGAGTAATTTACGACGCTGGTTAACCATGCGAATCAGGCCTCGGCGGGAATGGTGATCCTTGCTATGGCCTTTAAAGTGTCCTTGCAGTTTGTTGATATTTGCGCTCAACAGGGCAACCTGCACTTCCGGAGAACCGGTATCGCCTTCTGCCTGCTGATAGTCTTTCACGATTGCTGCTTTTTCTTGTGCTGATAGTGCCATAATTTCCTCCAATGAATATGCGTTGCTTGTTTGCTATAACTGTTTACAACAGCTATTTGCAACAACTCATCCGCGCATACTTACAGATGAGCCGCTTTCGAAGCGCCGTTAGTGACCATTAGACGACGAGGTGCAAGCATCCCGTCATCTGTGATCTCGCCGACGCCCAGAAATTCTCCAGTGTCTTCCACGATTCTGACCATACCGGCGGTTGGCATATTCGGCGCCAATACCGGCTGCCCCTGGCGCAGATAGAAACTGCTGTCCTCGGGCAACACCACCGTCGGCATCCCCACCAGACCGCTGTCAACGGGCAATAACAGTCCGTTCAATGTTTCGAACTGCCGCTCTGCGGCCAGCTCTTCAAGTTGCTCCAGCGATACGCACTGATCAATGCCGAACGGGCCCGACTGGGTGCGCCGCAGTGCAGCGACATGGGCGCCACACCCCAGTGTGTGCCCCAGATCCTCGGCCAGCGAGCGCACATAAGTGCCTTTGGAGCAGCGCACACTAACACTGAGTTCCGCCTTGCCACCGGCTTTGAAATCCAACAGCTCCAGGCTGTAAATGTTCACCCGGCGCACCTTGCGCTCGACTTCCACCCCCGCCCGGGCCAACCGGTACAGCGGCGTACCCTGGTGCTTGATGGCCGAATACATCGAGGGGATCTGCTCGATCTCACCGCGAAAGCCCACTAATGCCTGCTCCAGTTGCTGTAGGGTTATGGCGGAGGCATCGCTGGATTTCAGAATCTCGCCATCGGCGTCCCCGGTCGCGGTAACCACGCCGAGAACAAAGGTACTGGTATAGCTTTTATCCGCATCCAGCAAAAATCGGGATAACTTGGTCGCCTCGCCAAAGCACAGTGGCAACACCCCGGTCGCCAGTGGGTCAAGGCTACCGGTGTGCCCGGCCTTGGCGGCATACAGGGCATTTTTGGCCCGCTGCAGGCAGGCATTAGAGGTCATGCCTGCGGGCTTATCCAGTACCAGCACACCATCGACAGGCCGGCCTTTACGGCGTCTGGCCACCTAGCTACCGCCCTCTTCGGGCTCGTCGTCGCCGGCGCCACTCGACATGGTTTTATCGGTAGCTACTGCCTGCTCGATCAGGCTGGACAGTTGCTGCCCCCGCAGTACGCTGCTGTCAAACACGAAACTCAGGCGTGGAGTGGTGCGCATGGTGCTGTTTTTTGCCAATTGGCTGCGCAAAAAGCCCGCCGCATCGTTCAGCACCTGTAGCGCTTCACTGGCCTCTTGCTCGCTATCCTTGCCCATGACGGTGACAAACACCTTGGCATGGGCCAGGTCGCGACTCACCTCGACCTCGTTAACCATTACCATGCCAATCCGGGGGTCGCGCATTTCCAATTGTATAAACTGCGCTACATCGCGGCGCAGTGCATCGGCAACTCTCTGTACACGACTATAGTCTTTCGGCATCAGCCAGGCTCTCGCGATCTATCTA
>CBDUUA010000290.1:0-3767 GCA_965370135.1 uncultured Cellvibrionales bacterium | reverse complement strand
AAAAAGAGGTAGTTATGAATCGCAAAGTTAAAGTCTATTTCGGCCCGCCGCTGGCAATATTGACCGAGAAAGAAGGCAATACCATGGAGATCAGCGGCAGGTTAAACCGCACCGCGGAACGATACCTCGAAATACGAAAATACCACGGCATGGAACTCAGTGAAGCCGAGCGCGCCTGCCTCACGCATATCTGTGATTTTGGTTTTATGGCGCCTATGGAGATAAGAGAGTTACCGGACGAAGTCCTGATGACGGAGTTCGAGGCAGAGGGGCTCGATAAGAAGGCCCTGGCCGCCAGGCTGGAGCAGGCCTCCTTTGCCGATCTGGTCGTAGTGGTGGAAGAACTCGGATTCTAGGATGCTGTCCGAGTACTGGCGGTTTGCACGGGGCCGCCGTATGGACAAACCGTAAGCCCTTTTGGCGGTGGGGGCCATGCACTTGGTGTTAACATTCGGCCGCCCCCCTTATCTAAGTTAACAGCCTGAACAAATAGCCTTAATAAACAGTCTGAATAGCTAGTCTGAATAGCTAGTCTGAATAGCTAGTCTGAATAGCTAGTCTGAATTAACAGCCTGAACAAATAACCAGGGAAAAATCCATGAGCCATTCGAAACTCCATCAGCCCACTCTTATGCCCGATCTACTGGTCGAGGGGCTCAATCGCTATGATGAGGAGCCCTGTCTGTACCTGGGCGACAGCGTTGCCACCTATGCGGATGTGCGCAAGTCTACCAGCCAAATGGTGCAGGCCTTGCAATCAAAAGGTTTGGGCAAGGGCTCGCGCATTGCCGTGATATCAGGTAATCGCCCGGAAGTGCTGTCCAATATTGCCGCCATGCAGTTGGCCGCTTGCTGCGGTACCCCCTTGCATCCCATGGGCTCCCTCGATGACCATGTGTACGTGTTGGAAAACGCAGGCATCGATGCCCTGGTGTACGATGCCTCCCTGTTCGAGCAGCGTGCCGCAGAGCTACAGCAAAGAGTGCCGGCCCTCAAGCATTTACTGGCGTTTGGCCCCACCGAGGTCGGCGAAGATTACCTGGCGCTGGCGGACAGCTTTGAACCGCAGCCACTGGTGGCGCCGGATGTCAGCCCCGATGACGTCAGTTCCCTCAGTTTTACCGGTGGCACTACCGGTAAGCCCAAAGGCGTGCTGCAGACCCATACCGCCACTGCCTACATGAGCATGATCCAGGCGGCGGAGTGGGAGTTCCCCGAAGACTTGCGCATGCTGATTGCCACGCCCCTGTCCCACGCAGCGGCCGCATTTTTTATTCCGGTATTGCAAAAAGGCGGTGCCTTCTACGTTATGCAGGGTTTCAGCCCGGAAGAATTTTTCGGCATAATCGAGCAACACAGGATTACGGCAACCATGCTGGTGCCGGTGATGTTGTACTACATGCTGGATTCGCCGCTGGCCGATACCGCGGATATGTCGAGCATGGAAACCATCTTTTACGGTGCCGCGCCCATGAGTCCCTCCCGCTTGAAGGAGGGTATCGAAAAGTGGGGCCAGGTGTTTTACCAATTCTACGGCCAGAATGAGGCACCGATGGTGTTGGCCAATATGCGCAAGGCCGAGCACGACTTGTCCCGGCCCGAGCGCCTGATGTCCTGTGGTCGTCCGACGCCCTGGATGGATGTGCAGTTGCTGGACGATAACAATGTCCCGGTGGCGATAGGAGAAGCCGGGGAAATCTGTGTGCGTGGACCGCTGGTTATGAAGGGCTATCACAAATTGCCGGAACAGACCGCCGAAGTATTCGACGGGGGCTTTTTGCACACCGGTGATATCGGCCGCTTTGACGACGAGGGCTTTCTGACGATTGTCGATCGCAAAAAGGATATGGTGGTTACCGGGGGTTTTAATGTGTTTCCCCGTGAGATCGAGGACGTCATCGCCAGGCATCCCGCGGTGGCCCAGGTCGCCGTTGTCGGTGTGCCCGATGAGCGCTGGGGTGAATCGGTAAAGGCGGTAATCGTGCTCAAGCCCGGCCAACAGCCATCCGCCACCCTCGGTGATGAAATCATTGCCATGGTCAAGGATGCCAAGGGCTCGGTGCAGGCGCCCAAGTCGGTCGACTTCGAGGACGCACTACCCCTCACGGGGCTGGGCAAGCCCGATAAGAAAACACTCAGAGCCCGGTATTGGCAAGGTCAGGAGCGCTCGGTTTAATGGATTGGGTCGAATTGATTCGACCATTGCGAAACGACCACAAAAAAGGCCGAGCACTATGAGTGCGTCCAAAACTAAAGATATGTTGCTCACCAAGGCGACCATGGGTATCAGCGAGGGTTTGCCGCTGACGGTGTCCGCTGGCGGCCTGGAAGCGTTGCGGGGGGATATCCAGCGCTTAATGGATATCGAAGCGATCAAGCAACTCAAGCACGCTTATTTTCGCTGCGTCGATACCGCCAATTTCGACGAGCAGGAGCATTTGTACCACGATGATGTCTGCGTCGATTTTGTCGGTGGCAGTTACCAGTGGAAGTTACAGGGCAAGCGGGCTTATATCGATGCCCAGAAAACTGCTTTCCACAAGAAGGCGGTGGGCCATCACAACGGCCATCACCCGGAGATCCAGATACTCAGCGCCACTGAGGCGACCGGCATCTGGTATTTATCCGACAATATGTGGGTGACCCAATACAATTTCTTCACCACCGGTACCGCCCTCTACTGGGATCGCTATCTGAAGGTCGACGGTAGCTGGAAGATCAAGGACACCAGCTATCGCCGCATCTACGAGATCACTCAATTGCTGGAGGAAAACCCCGTCTTTTCGGCGCACTACCTGGGTAAGTACGGCGCCGATGTTCCGCCTGATCCGGGCTAGCCTGTCGGACTTAGGTCTGATCTACTGCGGCAGCGCTATCCCGGGCAATAATCATCCTCGACGCAAAATCTTCGCCGCAGCATCGTCTCGCGGTGTGTGCTGGTGCTTGCATCTGCTACTACTGGGCTGCTTCTCTATTCACTCAAGCAGCGCGCTTGCAGCTGTCTCGACTCCGGGCCTGGCAGGCCCGCCATCCCGAATCCAGGCCATTGCACTATCACTCGGTGACAAACCGGCGGCGCAGGGGGAATTTGCCATGGCGGCGCTGTCGGAGATGGCCTTGTCGCTGACAGCGGAGACGGATCTCGCCAGACAGCAAATGCAGTCCTCGCCGCAGCCTGGCTCGCTGATGCGCTGGATCGTCGCTGTCGAGCGCTACATCGATGAATTGCTGCGATTGTCCGATTTAATTGACGCCGGTGCCCCGGTATCGATAGCGAGGGGCCCCGACGGCTTACTGTTGGTCAACGTGAGAGGGCGGTCGGTCATGGTTAGTGCCCCCAGGAATGAGCTGCAATCATCTTTTGAGCAACGCATCGAGGCGCAGTTTTGCCTTGACTACCCCTGTGAAGATTCGGCCGGCAAGGCCCCTGTGCCGCCGACGGCCAGTGCTGGTGCGCCGCCGCGCTGGAGCTTCAGCGACGGTGTCGGGCCCTCCTGTCACACCGACGATGGGCTGGTGTTGCAGTTTGAAACCCTGGCGAGACTGGGCCAGAAGCGGCAATTCTGTGAGCAGCTTGTCAGCGAACTGCGAGCCATGGCCCGGGGTATTGCCCGGGAAAAGGCGAGGGGAGTGCAACCTGGCTGGGAACACCTGGCGATACACCGGATTCCCGGTGTTGAAGCGTACCAACTCGACCTGAACCAAACTGGCGATTCCCTGCAGTTGGCGATTCCTCTCAGCGCCGCGATACCCGGCTTACTCGCGCA
>CBDUUA010000289.1:0-3771 GCA_965370135.1 uncultured Cellvibrionales bacterium | reverse complement strand
CTGATCGATTTAGTCACCAACCCTGAACCGGTCACGATTACCATCAATGACCCGCTGGGCGACATTGTCGATGTCATTGGCTACAACGAGTATCTGGGCTGGTATTTATCCGGTCCGCTAACCCAGGGTATGCGCGAACAGGGGCTGGACGTCACCGAGGCGCAGGTCCGCGAGCTAATGCTGGCTGAAATGGAAAAGTTCTCCATCGTCACCGCCTTCAACAAGCCACTGGTGATCAGCGAATTCGGCGCTGGCGCCAAGGGTGGTAGACGCGGCGGCCCGCTGGATGTCTGGAGTGAAGACTACCAGGCCCGCGTCTACCGACAGCAATTGAAAATGCTGGCTAACAGCCCCGCCTTACGCGGCTTATCACCCTGGATACTGAAAGACTTCCGCGCGCCGTATCGCCTCAATACCGAGATGCAGGATTACTGGAATCGCAAAGGGCTGCTCTCGGAAACGGGTGAAGAGAAACTCGCCTTTAAAGTGATGAGCGATTATTACCAATCCCGGCCCTGACAGCCAGGTTACTCCAGCGGCACCTGCATCGGTGAATCTATATTTCTCGGGCGGCACGCCGCTTGATGTCATCCACCCGGTAACTGTTCAAGTAAATATCAAAACAGAGTGTTTTCTTCGATCACTCCCCAGCAGTGCTTTCAAGCATCCGTCAATGACTCAACGCACAAATTTCAACAGGAATACCATTTAACTGGCTCATTCCCGATTGCGGCTCAATGGAGCCTGGGCCATCACTGGCCAGCAGGTTGACATTGGCACCCAGCGTCTGGCGCGCAATAGTCAAACCGTCTGCTCGTTGATGCCCCCAACCATGGGGAACGGAAACCGTGCCCAACATAAAACTTTTATCGTACTTAACCGGTACTTCAATGCTATGGCCATTGGCAGAGACTCGCGCCATGGCACCGTCCTCAAGCTGATGATCGCCCGCATCACTGGGATGGATATAGAGGTAGTTGGTATTGCGCTCGCCCTTCACAAAGGCCTCAATATTATGCGCCCAGCTGTTGTGAGAATAGCGCTCTCTCTTGCTGATTAAACGCAGCCGCATGTCGGCCACATCAAATTCATAATGCGCATCAAGTTGCCGAATGCGCACAACAAATTCAGCTGGAGCTAATTGTAAGCGATGTTTATCCGCCTGCTGCCGCTTCGCAAAATAATCCCCGGGTTCATTTTCATCCAGCTTACGACCCTGAGGAAAACGACGCAATTTTCTCAGCCCACCCAACTTGGCGCCACGGGCCATCAAGCCATAAAAACGCTCTGCCGCACCATCCTTGCAACCCGGTAAACCCTTCAATTTCTCACCAAAATCAAAAGCCCATTGCAGTAATCGCGAAGCAAAAATCGGCAGGCCGGCGGCGTGGCAGATTTGTCGCAATATCAACCCCTCATCCCGCGCCTCGCCGGGTGCCGCCAGTACGGCATCGGTATAATGAAAGTAGCGCTCCGGCATCAGGCCCATACCAGTCATAAAGAAGAAGGGAATATCTGCGCGCTCCAAAAAATGCAGCCCCGGCAAAATATAATCGGACTGATTGCCGGTTTCATTGCGATAGAGGTCGATACTCACCAGAAGATCGAGCGAATCAAAAGCCTCTTCCATGCGGTGACTGCCCGCACAACTCAATACCGGGTTGCCCGCCATGACTAACAACGCACGAACCTGCCCCGGCCCCGGGGTCAAGATTTCATCCGCAAGAATACCGGTGGGAATACTGCTGGTGATGTAGGGGATATTATTAATGCGAGAAAATTTCTTTTCCCTGGTTTCGTCGGGTATGTCAATAGCCGGCCGCCCCATCAACGTTCCGCCGCGCTTGTCCAGATTGCCACTGATCGCGTTAATCGCTTCCTGCAGCCAAAAAACCAGCGTGCCAAACCGCCCCTGATTAACGCCGGTAGAGGAGTAAATAGCCGCGCCGTCTGCGGCCAGATAACGCGTGACGAGGGCGACCAATTCTTCAGCGGGTATGCGAGTTACCGCTTCAACCCGCGCAGGATCCCAGGCTTTGACCAGTTCAGCAAGAACCTCAAAACCCTCCATGTTGCGACGAACCGTTTCTTCTTTAACCCCGCCCTGGCGAATCACTTCATGCAGAAAACCCAGCATAAAATACACATCGGTATCCGGGCGAATCGGCAAATGACTGCCACAGCGATTAGCCGACTCCGTGCGGCGCGGATTGACCCAAACCACTTCACCACCACGGCCCTCAATCGCGGCAATGCGGTCAATCGCATTAGGCAAATGAATAAAGCTCATTTTTGATATAACCGGATTACTGCCCACCAGCATTAAAAAACTGCAGTGATCAATGTCGGGGAATGTTTGCCGCATAAAACTGCCATAAATTCGATCGGCGGCGGCAAATTTGTTACTGCAATCAACGGTGCCCACGGTGAATAATTTGTCGCTGCCCATGCCTTTGAGAAAACCCTGCATCAAGGTATTCGGCCACAAGCTAAAACCAATGGGGTTTCCGGTGTAGGCCGCAATACTCGGCCCGCCGTGCTGGTCGTGGATGCAGCGAAGGCGTCCCCCAATTTCACTGATTGCCTGTGACCAGGGAATCTCGACAAACTCTCCATGGACTTTCTTGAGTGGCCGCGTAATACGATCCGGTGACTGAGTGAATTTTTCCAGACTAAGCCCTTTGATGCAGGCATACCCTTTAGTCACCACATGATCATTATCGGGTTCTATCTTTTCTATCTTTTCGCCATCGATGGTCAGCTTTAATCCACAGCCCGCCTCGCAAATACGGCAGAAACTGTATTTGACTTCACTCATAACAAAACCTTTATATAGAAATACTCAACAATAATTGATGATCACTACAGGCAGCGGCCCGGTAAAGGTGCCCTTCTCGATATAAAGGGTCTCGAAACAATTGCAAAAACGCATCAGCTGATGGGTACTATACCAGTGCCTGGGCGCTGTTGGCACTGATGGCGGGCGGCATCATGCTGTCGCGCGCAGTCGCAGAACCCAACTTATCCGATAGTATTTTGGAAGCCTGCCGCCATTTAGGCGACAGCTACCTGTCGTCATTGCCCGCGGCAACCGGCAATGCCGAAATATGTGCGCGAGCGTGGCGGAATCAATTCGACAATGGCGCCGACGGCCTGGTTATTCACGGCTCTACCCCCAGCGAGTTTGCACCAGTTCTGGAAGCCTATGCAGCACTGCGGAATTAGTCGCGGGGAAGCAATCAGGCTTGCACAATCTGATTGTTTTTCTCTATGATCTTATTGGCCGCAAAAAGGCCGGTAAGGTAGCTATCCTCCAGGCCACAGATATTGTAATCACCAATAGTAAATAAATTGGCGCGAGGCTGCAGCGGCCGCCATATCTGCCTGGACAATTGAATCGCCGGCTGCCAAAAACACTGCTCAATAATACTGTAATCTTCGTAATAGCGCGTAAAATCCGGCTTGGCAAGTGAAGAATAAATCACGTCTATACCATCCGGCAGCGGGAAAAATAGTTTGATGTCATCGTCTGGTCCCATCAGCAAAGAGCGTTTTGGCCGATAGAGCGGCCGACGCTTGCCGACGACATGAAAAACGTGGCAGGGGACCGCCTCGGCGGCGACATTCTCCTCGTCGGTTTCGTCCAGGTGAGTGCCGAGCCCGCTCAATAAGGCCTGGCCCGCAGCCCCGGGAACAGCAAGAACGACATTTTTTGCACGGTATTGTTTACTGCCACAGTTAACGTGATAGCCTTCACCGCTGGCCAGCTCG
>CBDUUA010000288.1:0-3776 GCA_965370135.1 uncultured Cellvibrionales bacterium | reverse complement strand
CATCAACAAGACAAGCATCAATAATAAACCCGGAGTTATCGATGTCGCTTAGAAAGAAAGGATTCACACCCTATATCGTCGTGGTCTTCATCAACGCCTTCGTTGATCTCGGCCACAAGATCGTTATCCAGAACACGATATTCAAGATCTATGACGGTCAGCATCAGGTCGTGCTCACCGCCATCGTCAACGGCTTGATACTGCTGCCCTTTATACTGCTGTTTTCTCCCTCGGGTTTTCTCGCCGACAAGTTCGCCAAGAACCTGATCATTCGCTATTCGGCAGTGGTTGCCGTTGTTGCCACCTTGATGATCACGTTTTGCTATTATCAGGGATGGTTCTGGGCATCTTTTGGTCTGACCTTTGCGTTGGCAGTGCAAAGCGCCATCTACAGTCCGGCTAAATACGGCTACATCAAGGAGTTGGTGGGCAATGAGAACCTGGCCTCGGCCAATGGTGTGGTGCAGGCCACTACCATCACCGGGATTCTACTCGGAACACTGGTGTTTTCCGTATTGTTCGAGGGCTTGCTGTCAGGCCAGCTTGTGGCTGGCACCGGGGACATCATGGGTTTCATCGCCCCTATCGGCTGGGTACTGGTTGCACTGTCGATAGTGGAGTGGTTCTGTACGGCATTCTTACCCGATAAGCAAACCCGCAAGACTACCGAACGCTTCGAGATGGCGCCATATGTGAAGCTGCAATACCTGCGCCGCAATCTGCGAGTGCTGGAACAGAGCAGCACGATCTGGTTGTCGATCATCGGCCTGGCGACTTTCTGGGCGATTTCCCAGGTCATGCTGGCCGCTTTTCCTGCATTCGCCAAGGGCGCTCTGGGTATCACCAACACCATTGTCATCCAGGGCATATTGGCCTGTACCGGAGTGGGTATTGTGGTGGGTTCACTGATTGCCGGTAAAGCTTCCAAAAACTACATAGAAACCGGTCTTATACCCATAGGTGCGCTGGGTATCGCAATCGGCATCGCAATTCTACCCGGCCTTAACAGCGCCATTAGCATGGGCGTGGTATTCACCCTGGTGGGCGTCATGGGCGGCATGTTCATAGTGCCCCTTAACTCCCTGATACAGTTCCATGCAAAAGAGGGGCAACTCGGCACGGTACTGGCCGGCAACAACTGGATACAGAATGTTGCCATGCTCAGTGCGCTGAGCCTGACGGTGGCGTTTGCACTGCTCGGCATAGATAGCGTGGGCCTGTTTTATATCCTGACCGCGGTCGCCATTGTGGGCACCGGCTATACCGTGTACAAACTGCCGCTCTCGCTGGTTCGCATTATCGTTACAGTCATTTTCAATCGTCGCTATCGGATTGAAGTGATGGGCTTTAAAAATATCCCGCAGGCGGGCGCCACGCTGATGCTGGGCAATCATATTTCCTGGATCGACTGGGCACTGGTACAGATCGCCTGTCCGCGGCCCTTGCGCTTTGTCATGTTTAAAGGCATCTATGATACCTGGTATCTGAAGCCGATTTTCAAATTCTTTGGTGTTGTGCCCATTGCCGCGGGCCGTAGTAGTCGCAGCCTGGAGGCGATCAATCAATTGCTCAAAAACGGTGAGTGCGTGTGTCTATTCCCTGAAGGTGCAATCAGCAGGAACGGGCAGTTGGGTAAATTTCACACCGGGTATGAGCGTGCGCTGGAGGGCGTGGAGCAGGGTGTGATCGTGCCGTTCTATCTGCGGGGCCTGTGGGGCAGCAGCCTTTCAAATGCCGACGAAGGCTTGCGCAATGCACGAGCGCCGGATATTCGCCGAGACTTGATTATCGCCTTCGGCAAGCCCCTGCCGTTGAATACGGGGGCCAAGCAGCTCAAACAGAAGGTATTCGACCTTTCCCTCGACGCATGGCACTCCTATGCCGGGCAGCTGGATCCCATTCCCCTGGCGTGGTTGCGCGCCACCCGGCGCAGCCCCGCGAGCGTCAGTTGTGCCGATAGCCGCGGCCCTCGCTTGACCCACCGGCAAATGGCAGCTGAGGTAGTCTGTTTCGCCCAAGCCATGAAATTGCAGCGCAAGCCGCTAAACATCGGTGTTCTTTTGCCGACCAGTAGCGCTGCGGCGATCACTACCCTGGCCGTGCTTCTTCGTGGCAGGGTTTTGGTGCCGCTGGATGCCCATCAAAGCAGGAATACATTACAGGCCGCTATTGAAGCGACTGCGATCGAGCAGGTTTATACCTCCCATGCGTTTGCGGAGCTGCTGGCGCAGCAGGGTATCGTGCTCAGTGAATTGTTGCAGG
The DNA here is from genome assembly GCA_965370135.1 of uncultured Cellvibrionales bacterium. Classification (GTDB taxonomy): domain Bacteria; phylum Pseudomonadota; class Gammaproteobacteria; order Pseudomonadales; family JAHEGP01; genus JAHEGP01. The sequence goes on along the minus strand of CBDUUA010000288.1, from coordinate 1,514 downwards.
GCGTCGCCATCCACTACGTCGAAGATATCAGGAAAAAAATACCGGCATGGCGCTTGTTGCTGGCTAAAATTCAATTCACAGTAGTGCCTGTCAGCTGGTTTTATCGCCTGCGCGGCCGGCGAGTCGGGATCGCGGATCCCGCTGCATTATTGTTTGACTGCAGCGGTAACAATGCGAACCCGCAACCCGCTGTGGTCCTGTCCCATCGCAACATCATGGCCAACTGCAAACAGATTTCGGATGTGCTCAATACCCGCGTGGACGATGTCATACTTTGCAGCCTGCCACCGTGTAGCGCACGTGGGCTGACGGCCCACATAATGATGCCCCTGGTGGAGGGTATTCCCATGGTATGCAACCCCGACCTATCGGACCCCCTGAGTATTGCGAAAACGGTTGCTCGGGCCCGGTCTACGATAATGGTGGGGCCACCCGAATTACTGGAGGGCTTAGTGTCCAATAACAAGGTTCACCCCTTGATGCTGGAATCCATTCGGGTGGTCGTGGCCGGCTTGGGGCCCTTGTCGGAGGATGTGCGAGTGAACTTCGGGCTGAAATTCGGCAAGACAATTTATGACGGCTATGGCAGTGCCGAGACGACTGCGCTAGCCAGTGTCAATATTCCGGACGCTATGGGTACATCAGACTGGAAAGTACAGCAGGGCAATATGCCGGGTACCGTCGGCATGCCCCTGCCCGGTACCAGCTTCAAAATAGTCGACCCCACAACCCTGCAAATGCTGCCCCTGGGTGCCGACGGCCTGGTTCTGATCTCTGGTGATCAGGTGATGTCTGCTTACCTTCACGACGAGGAGGGCACTGCGCGTGTTATCTCCGAGATCGATGGTATGCGCTGGTTTCACAGTGGGGATAAGGGCCACCTGACCGAGGAGGGATTCCTGGTTATTAGTTAAATTACTGGTGAATCAAACCCTGGTTCTATGGGTTTATGGTGACGTTAATCACCGGCGATAATTCACTGTAGAGTCCATTATTGTCAACAGCAGACATGGCGATATGGTAAACATCCGGGCTCAGGTTTGATAGGGTGTATGTGGTCTGCATGGGGTCATTGATAGTAATGACGCTGCTTTCTTCAGTGGCTTCAGCCGTGATGTAGATTTCATACTTTGATAGCTCCGTGGGGCTTAGCAAGCTGCCATCCTGCCGCTCCGTGGGTATGCCCCAGCTTAGATTGGCAGCCCCTTGCTTCGTGGCGGCTTCCTCCGCTGCCAGTCGAGCGGCTTCTTCTTCGGCGGCTATTCTGTCGGCCTCTGCTTCTGCTGCTGCCAATCGAGCGGCTTCTTCTTCGGCAGCTATTCTGTCGGCCTCTGCTGCCAGCCTGGCGGCTTCTTCTTCGGCAGCTAATCCGGCCTCTGCTGCTGCCAATTGAGCGGCTTCTTCTTCGGCGGCTATTCTGTCGGCCTCTGCTGCCAGCCTGGCGGCGTCTTCTTCGGCAGCTATTCTGTCGGCCTCTGCTGCTGCTAATCGAGCGGCTTCTTCCTCGGCAGCCA
>CBDUUA010000287.1:0-3780 GCA_965370135.1 uncultured Cellvibrionales bacterium | reverse complement strand
TTAGCTTGTTTTCAATTGAGGTCCCACACCTTTGCTTCTGGTGCAAAGCCGAACAATTCCGTCGACGCTTGCTGGCCAATGGCCTGCTATCCCTGCAGGCTTTATGCCGCCGTTTACGGTAGTGGTATATCCAGCTCAATCCCAAAGTGGTCGGAGGGATTGTAAGAGGTGACCTTTAGCGATTCCCCGGGGGGTGATGCCGGGGTCTCATGTTCGTTCTCTGAGCAAGCGGATAAAAACAGCATTAAAGCTGCCAAGGCTAGTATTCGAAAGATCATGACGCACTCCCTGATTCCATGTTTGGTTTTAAGGTTTGGTTTTAAGGTTTGGTTTTTAATTTAGACATGGTGCAAATAGACCACTCTTATTTTTAAGTCAAATCACTAGCTAAATAAAAAATTCCGGGACAGGCGTTCTATTTCCCCCTTCATGGCAGCCCCCAGCATCGGGCTGGATGTAACCGGATTGCTCCCCGCTTTTCGGTCTCTCCTGGCAGTAACCATTCACTCAGCGACCACAGGCTGTAGCTGCGAATTCATTCGCACGGGGCCGAATGAATTCGGCTGGGATTTTGTGTTGCCGTCACACTTTTCGATGGCACAGTCATGGTTTATTGCCTGCTCTATACCTACTCCTTTCTTATAACAGGAAAACTGTGAAGCCCGGCAACTATCGGGTTAGACAATCGAACATAAACCGCTTTACTAGTTGTTGAGTGGAAGCCGGGTGGCACACGACGCACCGGCTTCCTTTTAATCAAATGCGCCCAAATTGCGATTCCGATCTCAGATTAGCTATGCGTTACATGGGATAAAGACCAACCTGGAATCCTCGTAATTGAGCGTACAACTGTGGCATCCAGGGTCAATGAAGGCATTGTCTCCGGGTGGGACAGAGCCGGATTTTCAAGCAGGAATCCAGGACTATGCATGATGATTATCACAGAAGCGTACACTGGCTATCCCTGGGGGCTCTGGCGGTGCTGCTATGGTTTGCGGCGACTGCCAGCGAGGCCGGACCCCGGGATCAGGTAAAGCGTATTCACGATCGTCTCACGGGTGTGTCCGCCTCTGATACTTTCATTAACATCTGGGCGCCGCAAGTCAGTAGCGACGCCCAGAGAGTTGCGATGGAGGCCATGAAAGACCCCGCCTTTTACAATGTCACCCTGAAAAATATGGCGACGCCCTGGACCAATCGGGATTTTACGGTATTCGAACCGCTCAACGATTACACCGCGACCTTTATCGGCCTGGTGAGGGATAACGCCGATTTTCGCGAAGCCCTCTACGCTGATGTGATCTATATTGGCGACCAGGCACTCGGGCTGACGCCGTATTCCAGCAGCAGTAATGCTCACTACGAGGCGCTCGAAAACCAGGGCCACAATCTGCAAACGGCGCTGCTACGTCGCCCGCAATCGGCGGTGACCGGGCTTTCTGCCAACGCTACCGCCGGACTGATGACGACTCGTGCAGCGGCCAGGGCGTTTTTTATCGACGGCACCAATCGCGCCAATTTTCGTTACACGCTGTTGAATCACCTCTGTAACGACATGGAGCAGGTCAAGGACACTACGCTGCCCGCCGACCGCATTCGGCAGGATATTCCCCGCAGTCCCGGTGGTGACAGCCGTATCTATCTCAACAACTGTATCGGCTGTCACACCGGCATGGATCCCCTGGCCCAGGCCTTTGCCTATTACGACTACGTCTACGATGCCGACACCGACGAGGAGGGAGAGCGGGGGCGAATAGATTACAACGGAGCCGGTGATGTCGATCCGGAAACCGGGATCCGGGTCAAGGCCAAATACCATATCAATGCCAATAACTTCAAGCCGGGTTTCGTCACGCCGGACGACGCCTGGGTCAACTACTGGCGCCAGGGTCGCAATCGGCGCCTGGGTTGGGATAGCAACCTGCCGGGAAGCGGCCGCGGCGCCGGCTCGATGGGGCGGGAATTGGCGCACTCGGATGCCTTCGCCCAGTGCCAGGTGAAGAAAGTCTTTCGCAATGTATGCTTGCGGCCCCCGGCCAACCAGGTCGATCGCGATCAGGTGGCAGTCATGGTGAGCAGCTTTGAGACTAGTGGTTATCGGCTCAAACAGGTGTTCGCCGACGCCGCTGTCTACTGTATGGGAGACTAGGCCATGACTTCCACCTCAAGAATCGACTCCCTGCAGTGCCTGTTGATGCTCTCGGTTTTTACCTTGCTCACTGCCTGTAGTGGTGGCAGTGGTTCCGATACTCAGGCCCTCGAGAATATCAATACGGTCTCGACAGCGGCCAATTACACCGGGCCGGCGCCGGGCAATGCCGATGTGCAGACCTTCAAGATCGAGGTGTGGGATAATCTGGTGGCCGATAACCGCTGCGGCGGTTGCCACGGCAGCGGCGGCCAGGCGCCGAATTTCGTGCGCGATGACGACGTTAACCTCGCCTACAATGCCGCCGTGAGTATCACCGATTTTGATATTCCGGTGAATTCCCGCATCGTGCAAAAAGTGGGCGGTGGCCACAACTGCTGGCTGCAGAGCAACACTGCCTGTGCGGATATTGTCGCGGGCTATATCTCCGCCTGGGTCAGCCAGACCACCGGTGGTGGCGCCAGCGTGGTGGTGTTGACGCCGCCCCCACTCAAGGACGTGGGCAGCAGCAAGACCTTTCCGCCGACATCGACAAACTTCGTCAACACGATTTATCCCGTGCTGAGCGCCAACTGCGCGGGCTGCCACAGCGAGGACTCACAGAGTAAACAGCAACCGTATTTTGCCAGCAGTGATGTCGATGCGGCCTATGCCGCGGCTCGCAGTAAGATCGACCTGGACAGCCCTGCCAATTCCCGTTTTGTGTTGCGCCTGCGCAACGAATTCCACAATTGCTGGGGCGACTGTGCCGGCAATGCCGACACCATGGAAGCCGCGATCAATGACTTTGCGGGTGTTATAAACCCGACAACGCCGGACCCGTCGCTGGTGTTGAGTAAAGCCCTCAAACTGGTAGACGGTGTGGTGGCCAGTAGCGGCGGTCGTCACGAGGCCAACGTCATCGCCTTTTACCAGTTCAAGACCGGCAGCGGCAATACCGCTTTCGATACCAGTGGCGTCAATCCGGCTATCGACCTCAATCTCATCGGCAATGTTGAATGGGTAGGGGGTTGGGGAATACGCGTCTCTGACGGCAAGGCACAGGGTAGTACCAGCACCAGCCGTAAATTGTACGAGCAGATTTCCAGTGTGGGTGAATACAGTATTGAGGCATGGGTAGCTCCGGCTAATGTTACCCAGGAAGGGCCGGCGGCCATCATCGGCTATTCTGGTGGCACCACGGTGCGCAATTTTACCCTCGGCCAGACCCAGTACAACTATAACTACCTGAACCGGAGCACCGCCACCGACGGCAATGGTGAGCCCAGCCTGTCGAGCGCCGATGCGGATGAATTGCTGCAGGCGACCCAGCAACACGTGGTGGTGACCTTTGATCCGGTCAACGGTCGGCGAATCTATGTCAATGGCGAAGCTACCGGCGATATGGACGAGGCCGGCGGCGGTACCCTGGTGGACTGGGACGACACCTTCGCCCTGGTGCTCGGCAATGAGGTCTCCAGTGATCGCTTGTGGCAGGGTGTGATACGCATGGTGGCGATCCACAATCGCGCCTTGACCCCGGAGCAGGTGCTGCAGAATTTCGATGTCGGTGTCGGCGAAAAGTACTTCCTGCTGTTCAGCGTCGCCCACCTGGTCGATATGCCCCAGTCCTATGTGGTGTTCGAGGTCAG
>CBDUUA010000286.1:0-3808 GCA_965370135.1 uncultured Cellvibrionales bacterium | reverse complement strand
GCCAACTCCGCCGGACTTGCCTGGTATTCTACCGACCCGGTATCGACAGCAGCTTCGGGCATGGATGCGCAGATGCACGTGTCGGGCCGTTGCGCCCAGACGCTACCCCCGCAACCTTGTAGCAGTTCGCAGGACGCGGCGCCATCTTCACCCATACCACTAAAAATAATCGCACCACTGCAATCACCATAGACTCCTGCTATGTCACTAATTACCTGGTCGATGGACGGTGAGTAGGAACCTGGCCAGGTGTTGCGGGTATCTTCTATTTTCCCCAGCGGCCGAAACCTCAGCTCGGTTGCTACCGGCACCACCCCCAGCCGTCCATGGCTCAAGACGCTGTTGACGTCCAACACCGAGGTATTGAGTTCGGTATTTCGCGCCATCACCTCGGCCAGAAGACCGCTATGATTGGGTTCGATATGCTGGGCGTAAACCAGGCACAGCGGTAAATTGGCCGGCAGTGCGTGTAGAAACTCGATGACCGCCTCGGGGCCGCCGAGGGACGCACCCAGCACCCAAACATGGCGAGGGACACGCAAGCCGAGGGGCCCGACATTGGCCCTGGCAGTGACCGGATTGCGGGGCAGCACTGACCCGGTCGTCACCGGCTAGCCGGTATACCCGGTTAAATCCCGGATATTCCCGAGCAGCTCCAACTCCTGGTAGGGCTTGCCCAGGTACTTGTCGACACCAATCGATTCCGCCCGCTGGCGGTGCTTCTCACCGGTTCGCGACGTTATCATTATTATCGGCAGGTGCTTCAGCTTACTGCTGTGCTTGATACGGCTGGCAACTTCGAAGCCGTCCATGCGCGGCATCTCGATATCCAGCAGCATGACATCGGGCTTGTGATCCTGTAACAACTGCATGGCATCGACACCGTCTTTTGCCAACAACACATCCATGCCGTTGCGCTCCAGGAAGCGCGATGCGACCTTGCGCACGGTGACGGAATCGTCGACCACCATCACCAATAGATTGCGGTTATCCCCGGTTTTCTCCGAGTCTCCCGATGCGTCCACCAGGGCATTGAATTGCGGCTGCGCACTTTCTGTGCGGATCATGGCGTGCAGATCCAGGATCACGACCACACCACCGTCACCCAGCACCGTGGCGCCGGATAAACCCTGCACCGAACTGAACTGCGGACCCAGGGTCTTCACCACAATTTCACGGCTGCCCAGCAGGTTGTCGACCTGCACGGCAAAGGCGTGCTCACTACTCCTGACCAGGATCACCGGCAGCGGCATAGTCTCCTGCTCCAGGTCAGGCATCGTCTTCTTGCGCGTCAGAGTACCCATATAGCGCAACTTGTAAGACTGACCGGCATACTCGAACAGCGGGGCATCGGGCTGATAGTAGGACTCGAGCTCAAAGGGGCTGACTCGCACAATACCCTCGATGGTATTGAGGGGCAGCGCGTAGGTTTCACCACAGGTTTCTACCATCAGTGCGCGATTCACCGACACGGTAAAGGGCAGGCGAATCACAAAGCGGGTGCCGCTGCCGGGATTCGACTCGATATCGACCGAGCCACCGATTTGCTTGATCTCACTGGCGACCACGTCGAGACCGACACCGCGACCTGAAATCTGGGTTACCGCTTGCGCAGTACTAAATCCGGCTTGCAGGATGAACTGCAATACCTGGTGATCGGACAGGGTGGCGCCTGTAGCCATCATCCCCCGCTCGATGGCCTTGCGTCGCACCGCTTCGAGATCGATACCGCGACCGTCATCGGCGATGGTGATGACCACGTCGCCGGCTTCGCGAGCCAGGCTGATACTAATATTACCGGTAGCTGACTTATTGGCGGCGATGCGCTCGGCCCCGGATTCAATACCGTGGTCAACAGCATTGCGCAGCATGTGCTCGAAGGAGGGCACCATCCGCTCGAGGATGGTGCGATCCATCTCGCCCTCGGTATTGCGCAATTCCAGATTGACATTTTTGTTCAGCTCGACACTCACTTGCCGAACAATGCGTCGCAAGCGAGGTACCAGCCGTGCAAACGGCACCATCCGCGAGCGCATCAAGCCCTCTTGTAAATCGGTATTGATACGGGCTTGCTGTAGCAGCAAGGTCTCCATATCCCGGGCCTTATTGAAAATACCGCCCTTCACTTCCCTGATATCCGAAGAACTCTCCTGCAGCGAGCGCGATAGCTGCTGCAGCACCGAATAGCGATCCATTTCCAGTGGATCGAACTCATCCAGGCCCAGGCTTTGCACCTGCTCCTGCCGAAAGATCAACTGTTGCTCGGTCTCTATATCCAGGCGGCGCAACTGCTCCTGCATGCGATCCATGGTCGAATCCATTTCCACCAGCGAGTGCATGACCTCATTGAGCTGTTCCTCAACCCGACTGCGGTTGATACTGGTTTCACCGGCGAAATTGACCAATTCCTCGATCAACTGTGCCGGCACCCGCACCGCCTCTTGGGCAGCGGGGGCCTGGGACAGCTCGGCAGCCGCTATCGGCGCCGCTACCGGCTTGGCCTGTTGCGGGGAAGCGGCCGGGACGTCCATCATCTCAAGCGGCTTCAGGCTGTCAACCAGGGCTTCAATATCCTCCTCCAGGGTCTCTTCGAGGGGCTTGCCGGCCATCACCTGCGCAACAGCGGCAACAATCTTGTCCTGGTACCGCTGCACCACGGCAAAGAAACTGCCGTCGAATGGCAGCTCGCGCTCGTCGACGGCCATAAGGAAGGTTTCAAAATTGTGGCTCAGGGTACCCAGGCTGGCCAAGCCGGCAAGCCGCGCCCCACCCTTGAGCGTGTGCAGCAAGCGCTGCAACAACTCGAAGCACGCGCGTTCCTGGGGCTCCTCCAGCCATTTATGGATGGTTTCATCAATATTTTCCAGTAGATCCGGCGCTTCCTCAATGAACATCTCGACCATTTCGTCGTCGATGTCCTGCCCGGGATCAGGCTGCTCTTCCGGTTGCTGGCTCTCGACAGGCGCCGGCGCGGATACCGGCTCGAGTGACTCCAGCGCCGGTAACAATCCAGCATCGACATCTTCGAAAGCCTGGTCTGCTGCCAGGCTATCGAGCATCGACTCGATAGTGGTACAGCTATTGTCGAAGGCCGACAGCATGGTTTCAGAAGGGGCAGTATCGGCCAAGCGGACGGCAGCCCGGGACCAGGCCAGGGACAGCTCGGCCAGGGGCTCAAGCTCAAGTTCCCCGGCGCACGCGGCGATGCGAGCCGAGTAATCACTAATAATAAACCAGTCACTGTCAGCGACTTCGCCACTTTCGCGCCACCGCGACAGGATAGCGTTGATGCTCTCCAGGCTATCAGAGGTGTCAATCATGAACTCGCCGATGCGGTTCAGGTAGTCATTGTCCTCACCACTTGCCTGGGCCACCACCGGCACATGGGTTTCGCCAATACGCGCTATGCTCTCAAGTAGCGACTGTGTTTCGCTGAACTGCGGACAGTCGCCGTTTTCCCTCACCCGCTGCAAGCCGATATAAGTGAGACGGGTAGTATCTCGAATGACATCGATGACGCTCTGGTCGATAGCAACCCGGGCCGCCTGTAGTTGCTTGATTAACTGTTCCAGCGGCGTAACGATACTAACCAGCGCATCCACATCGGCCATCCTGGCACAACCCTTGAGAGTGTGCAGCGCACGCTGTAGTGCATCGCTAACCAGTATCGTGTCCTTACACGCCTCCGCCTGCAGCACAAACTCCTGCATAGTCTCCAGATGCTGCCGGGCTTCCGCGTCGAATATCTCCAGCAGCGTATCCTGCTCACCAGAATCTGTTTGCGCATCCACTTCCGCGCTCACGGTGC
>CBDUUA010000285.1:0-3819 GCA_965370135.1 uncultured Cellvibrionales bacterium | reverse complement strand
TTATTCGTCGAGAAAGGTGCGCAGGTGATCGGAGCGACTCGGGTGCCGCAGTTTGCGCAGCGCCTTGGCCTCGATTTGACGAATGCGCTCCCGGGTGACGTCGAATTGTTTGCCGACCTCCTCCAGGGTGTGATCGGTATTCATGTCGATACCGAAACGCATGCGCAGCACCTTGGCTTCCCGGGCGGTGAGCCCCGCCAGTACCTCTTTGGTGGCTTCCGACAGGCCGGTATTGGTGGCGGAGTCGATCGGTGAATCGACCGCACCGTCCTCGATGAAATCACCCAGGTGGGAGTCGTCATCGTCGCCGATGGGGGTCTCCATGGAAATGGGTTCCTTGGCGATTTTGAGGACCTTGCGCACTTTGTCTTCGGGAATATCCATGCGGTCGCCCAGCTCTTCGGGGGTGGGCTCGCGGCCCATCTCCTGCAGCATCTGGCGCGAAATACGATTGAGCTTATTGATGGTCTCGATCATGTGCACCGGAATTCGGATGGTGCGGGCCTGGTCGGCAATCGAGCGGGTAATCGCTTGGCGTATCCACCAGGTGGCATAGGTGGAGAACTTGTAGCCGCGGCGATATTCAAATTTATCCACCGCCTTCATCAGGCCAATATTGCCCTCCTGGATCAGGTCGAGAAACTGCAGGCCGCGATTGGTGTACTTTTTGGCGATGGAGATAACCAGGCGCAAGTTCGCCTCTACCATTTCTTTTTTGGCGCGGCGCATACGCGCTTCGCCCAGGGACATGCGCCGATTGATGTCCCGGATTTCGCTGAAAGTCAGTCCGGTATCCGCTTCGGTCTCAGAGATTTTTCGCTGCGCCCGCTGGATGTCATCCCGGTAGTTTTCCATTTTGTCGGTATAGGGCTGTTTGCGCTTGAGTATACCGCTCAGCCAGCGGGGATTGGCTTCGTTGCCCTGCCAGGCCCGGATAAACTCTTTGCGCGGCATGCGGCATTCCCGCACGCAAATCTTCATGACAAGTCGTTCCTGAGCGCGAATACGGGCCTGTGACTTGCGCGGCATATCAATTAGCGGGTCGAGAGTGCGTGGGGTAAGTTTTAAATATTTAAATTTCTCGCCCAGCTCCGCCAGCTCTTTTATGCTGGCTTTGTTCTGGCGACCGTTTTTCGCGAGCGCGCGCTCGGTCTTGAGGTGCTGTTTGCGCAGGGCACCGAAGCGTGTTTTGGCCTCTACCGGATCCGGCCCAGTGTCTTCTTTGTCGTCGTCATCGTCCTTGTTCGCCGCCACCGGGGGCGCGATGGGCATGTTGGTATCCAGGGGATTGAGGTAGCCGGTCATTAGATCGGCCAGCCGGCGTTCTTCGCTCTGCACCAGGTCGTAACTGGCCAGTACTTTCTCCACTGGGCCCGGGTAGCTGGAGAGCGCGGCCATGAGTTCGCGGGTGCCTTCCTCGATGCGCTTGGCGATGATGATTTCGCCCTCTCGGGTGAGCAGCTCGACGGTGCCCATCTCCCGCATGTACATGCGAACCGGATCGGTGGTGCGGCCGGCTTCGGTTTCCACCGCTGCCAGTGCCGCCGCAGCTTCCTCTGCCGCCACTTCATCGGCAGATTGATCCGACAGCATCAGGGTGTCGGCGTCCGGCGCAGTTTCGTAGACCTGAATACCCAGGTCATTGATCATCTGAATAATATCTTCGACCTGATCGGGGTCGGAAATGTCATCGGGCAAATGGTCATTGACCTCGGCGTAGGTCAGGTAGCCCTGCTCTTTGCCTTTGGCGATAAGGTCTTTAATGCGCGACTGGGGAGAGGTTTCTGTCATAGTGGCCCTTGTACAGTTCAGTAGATAAAACGTAGCCGATCATTATAACCTAGAAATCTATAGTGCGGTCATTATATGATTTTTAAAGGGCTGGGAGTCCCTGGGCCCACAAGGAGTGCTGAATGTATTAGTGCCTACTCGCATGCAAGGCGGCCAATATTTCTTTATAGCGGGCTTTTTGCTCTGCGGACAGCGATGCCAGCTGGCTCAGCTGCAGCCACTCCTGTTCCAGCCCCTGTCGCTCGATGTCCCGGCTAATACACTGCAGGGCGCCGATAAACTCTTCTTTCGCCTTGTCCTTGTCGTCCAGCAAGTCCTCAAAACCCAGTAGCCGGGTGGCGAAGTGGTGTTTTTCGGTATTGAGCCAGGAGCCGACCAGGGTATGGGTGCGGGTGGCGGGCTCCCGCTTGATCAATTCCAGCATCTCCAGCAGCAATTCGCCCTCGATAGACTCGATTCCACGAAGTTCTTCCACGTCGGCTACCAGGCTTGCCAGCGAGGGGTATAGCAATAGCGTGGCCAGCGCCGCGCGAACCGGGGTTTTTTCTACCCGTTGGTGCTGGGACGTGCGCTGGGCCGGTGCAGGTGGTGGTTCCGGCGTGACCACCGGTGTTGGAGTGGGCTCGTGGGCCGGCTCAGCCGCCGGCTCGTCGCGGCGAGCGATATCGTCCATGGTTTGGCTGTCGAGGCCGGTTAGCCGTGCCAGCTCCTGCATCATAAGATGCTTGAAGACACCCTCCGGGGCTTGTTTTATCAGCGGCAGGCAGCGGGTGCTAAGTCGGGCGCGACCGTCGAAACTACCCAGGTCGATGCCCTTTGACAGGTTTTCGAATAGAAACTCGGCGATCGGCTGGCTGTTCTCGAGTTGGTGCTCAAAGGCATCCTTGCCGATTTGGCGCACCAGGCTGTCGGGGTCCTCGCCCTCGTCCAGGAACAGGAAGCTGGCCTGCCGGCCATCGGCCATCAGTGGCATGGTGGCCTCCAACGCCCGGTTGGCGGCTGCCCGGCCGGCATTGTCGCCGTCAAAGCAGAAGATCACCCAGGGGCTGTGGCGAAATACCCGCTCTAAATGGGCTTTGCCGACGGCGGTTCCGAGGGTGGCGGCGGCGTAGTCGATGCCGTTCTGGGCCAGCGCCACTACGTCCATATAGCCCTCGACGATCACCAGCCGGGACAGCTGCCGGTTGGCCTGGCGCGCTTCGTAGAGGCCATAGAGCTCGCGGCCCTTGTTAAATACCGGGGTTTCCGGTGAGTTGAGGTACTTGGGGGTGTCATCCCCCAGCACCCGCCCACCAAAGGCGATGAGGCGACCGCGCACATCGCGAATCGGGAACATGATGCGATCGCGGAAGCGGTCGTAGTAGCCCTTGTCGTCCTTCTGCACCAGCATGCCGGCGAGGCACAGTAGTGTTTTTTGTGCCTCCTTGCCTAATTGAGTGTCGAATTGAGTGCCGGCCTGCGTCTTGAGGGTGCCGGCCTGCGTCTTGAGAGAGCCGGCTAGCGCTTTTAGTAAGTTATCCCAGCCTGGCGGCGCGTAGCCAATGCCGAAGCGCTTGGCGATGGCGCCGGTAAGGCCGCGGCCCTTGAGGTAGTCGACGGCGCGGTGGGCCTGGGTGTGGCCACGCAATTGCGCCTGATACCACTGGCTGCACTGATCCAGCACGGCGTATAGCGGTTCGGTGCGCTGCCGCTGCGCCTGGCTGCGCCCGGCGTCTTCCCTGGGTACCTCGAGGCCGGCACTGCGGGCCAGATTCTCCACGGTCGCGGGAAAGTCCAGTCGGTCGTGCTCCATGATGAAGCCGATGGCGTTGCCGCCGGCGCCGCAGCCGAAGCAGTAGTAAAATTGTTTGTCGGGGTTGACCGAGAACGAGGGGGTTTTTTCCTTGTGGAAGGGGCACAGCCCCTTGTAGTTGCGGCCGGCGCGCTTCAGCTCCACCCGGGATTCAATGACTTCGACGATGTCGACTCGATTGAGTAGCTCGTCGATAAAGGACTGTGGGATTTTGCCGCTCATGGGCTCAATACTAT
>CBDUUA010000284.1:0-3835 GCA_965370135.1 uncultured Cellvibrionales bacterium | reverse complement strand
GGCCTCAGCGTATTCCTTCAAGCCATAGGCACAGCAATTGAATCCGGTCTCCACCGCTTTGCCCATGAGATCGATCATGACTGAGGCGCTCTCCCCGGAAAACTCATCGATGGAGATGTAGCTGCAAGCATCTGTTCCCCGCGCTGTCAGGGTTTGCGTGCGCACTGCCTGGATGGGGTCACCCGGTTTGTTTTCCATGCCCCAGGCAATGGTCTTGTTGGGCTCGACCCGAGTGATGTACTCGACCTGGTGCTGCAGTCCATTGCCCAGGTCTACCCTCATATCGACCGCCGCCCCGGGTTCCAGAGCCTCGTTGCTGATCTCGGGGCAAAATGCATTCCATTTGCCGTAGTTGTCAAAATCAATCAGGATTTGCCACACCAACTCGGCTGGCGCATTGATTTCGACTGTATCCGAGGAAATTAGCTTGCCTGTTATCATGGTGTAAGCTCACCCTTTTTTACCCAGACACCATTCTGCCGATTTTGAGCAGATCCGCAACACGTAATACGCGGGTTCCGGCTTTTGTAAGGCTCAGTGTAGTCTATTCGCCGGCAAGGCATTCCACTGTATATCGCCGTGTTACCATGGGGCCATGTCGGTGCTGCTGACCAGCAAGAGGCTGCAAGCGCCGGGGAAAACCACAGGCGAAAAGTTTGATGGCAACGCTGTTTCTACCATCAAAACTATATATAAACGAGGAATTTATCGTGTATTGGAAAGCTGTGTCTTTAAAAAAAGTGGGTACTGGGGTGCTGGCGTCATTATTATTTGGCAGTCCACTGCTCTGCGCACAAGACGATCAAACGCCCTTGTCAGAATTGGCAGTGCAAGGTAAGGCGGATTTTGCAATTTGCCAGAGTTGTCACGATGCCTCATTCAAGCCGCCCAAGGCTCCGCCGATGTTCGCAGTGCAGCGTATGTATAAACGTCAGCACGGGAGCCGGCAAGAGTTCGTTGACGCCGTGGTTAAGTTCGTTAACCAGCCCTCCGAGGATGGGGCGCTGATGAAGATGCCAATAAAGAAATTGGGCTTGATGCCGGCGTTACCCCTTGGTGATGACAAGCTATCCGGGATAGCGACCTATATTTACGAGGCGAGTTTTGAGCCCCCCTGCGAGCACTGGGCTTATGCGCTTTCCTCTGGCAAGGACAAGGGCAAGGGCACCGGCAAGGGCAAAGGCAAGCATCGCCAGCATGTTCAAACCATGTATGACGATATGTGCCAATGAGAAACGCTTATGTAAGCACTGTAGAAGTATTGCTGATCCAGACTCACCCCTGATGTGTGCGCCTGCGACTTGTAATCGGGCGAGGCGTCATAGGCCACGTCAATATTTCGCAGCCACTTGTGATTTCTGGTATTGATGACCGACACAAAGGTATCGTTGTGGTTGGTGATAATGGCTTGGTCGCGCCCCGGCAGGAAGGTGGTGTGATCCGCACCCTTGCCCACATCGATGACTGTTTTTACTTGTAGTGTTTTACGCTTGATCACGAACAGGTGGCCTTCCGCTGAGCCCACGTAAATGTACTTGCCGTCGAGACAAAAAGCGGCGTGGTGCGCGCCCATTACGCTTGCGTCGTAGCTGGAGGGATTGATGGAGTTGAGCTCAACGCGAGCTGTTTGCACCAGTGTGTTTGCCCGCAGCTCAAACCGCAGGATTGCCGGCGATATGGGCTCGTCCCGATTGCCTTCCTCCACGGCATAATAGACGTGCTCATCGCCTTTTTTCAGGGTGCTTGCAGGCGGCTGGAAGATATGATGAACCGAGCTTGCTGTGTGCAGCGTCGACAACAGTCCGTCATGGGGGTGCCACAGCTGAATCTCCCGCGCCGCGCGATCGAGCATAAAAAACTGTCGGTCTGTTACCCATAGTGGATGTCCCGTGGACAGGGAGCCGCCATAATCTTGCGGCTGTGTTTCAGTGTTCTCACCAATGACCCGAACAACCTTATCTTTTTTGACCCTGATGATACTGGTCATCGCCTTGTTGCCGCCGGAAACCAGCGTCAGGCCGGTGTTAGGGTTGTAATCGGTCGACCGGGGCCGGTGCAGTAAGTCAATGACACCGTCGATTGCGAAAGTCTGGTTGTTGACGACTGTCAGTGAGTCAGTCAGGCGGGTCAGTGCATAGGCCTTTGCGGGGCTTTGCTGGTCGATGCCGTAGGGGCCATCCCCGGTATTGACAATGCTGGTCACAAGACTCATATCATCGAGGTTGAAAATATAAACGCTGTTGGAGTTCCAGTCGCCGTAGTAAGCCAGATTCTCGACGCCATAGAAATTGTCACTGATATAGCCATCCCGGTTGCCGTGATGATGCTTTCGGTTAGCAAGGCGACCGTACTCGCCGGCAGTTTCTTTCGGCTCAGCGCCCGCGCCATTTATTTGTGCATGGGTGGGGCCGGAGCCAATCGCCAGTGCACCTAACAGCGGCGCCAGAACCACCGCGGTATTTGTTTTTACTTTGAGTCGGGTAAAAGTATTCATAGATTGTTCACCTGAAGTCTTTTGGTGCTGAATCGCCTGCATACAGGCATTCACGATGAGTAAGCCAAGGAGGAAGCAAAAAGAAAGCAAAGACAGGTGCAGCTTAATAGGAGTTTCGTTCACTGAGAATGTGACACATTGTCACAGCGGCAAACAAAGGGTAAAAATCGAGAGTATAGGAATCGAGAGTGTAGCTTGAGCTATTTGAGCCACCACTGTCTCTTTGCCATGTTGCCATGTTGCCATGTTGCAAATGGCGACTGTCACCCATGAAATTGACATTAATCATGTCGGTCGTGAGCTGGATTACTTTATAATCGGTGCAAATTTCTTCAGCAGGTAAAACAAAGGTAACGCCATGAATAACACCTTGAAAGTGATTTGCACACTGATGACCGGTGGTTTCGCCGCTGCTTTCGCCGCCACTTCGGCAGTTTCAGCCGAAGAGCCCATCCAGCCGATCAGGCCGGTGCAGGAGATCAACCTCGCCCAGGTGGAACTGGGCAAGAAACTCTATTTCGACCCGCGCCTGTCAAAATCGGGTTTTATCTCCTGTAACTCCTGCCACAACCTCAGCATGGGTGGTACCGATAACCTGAAGACTTCCATTGGCCACAATTGGCAGCAAGGGCCCATCAATGCGCCCACAGTGCTCAACTCAAGCCTGAACCTGGCGCAGTTTTGGGACGGCCGGGCTGCCGATCTCAAGGAGCAGGCCGGTGGGCCGATTGCCAACCCGGGGGAGATGGCATTCACCCATACCCTCGCCATTGGTTTACTGGAGTCGATTCCGGAATATGTGGTCGAATTCAAACAGGTCTTCGCAAAGGATAAGATCACTATTGATGAAGTGACCCAGGCTATCGCCGAGTTCGAAAAGACCCTGGTAACCCCCAATTCTCGTTTCGACCAGTGGTTGCTGGGTAATAGTGATGCGCTGAATCCTGCGGAACTTGCTGGTTACGAGCTATTCAAAAGTAGTGGCTGCATCGGCTGTCATAACGGTGAAGCCGTTGGCGGCAGCTCGTTCCAGAAAATGGGCGTGATCGAACCCTACAAAACCAGCAGCGCCGCTGAAGGTTTGAGCGCGGTCACCGGCAAGGATGCGGATCGTTTCAAGTTTAAGGTGCCGACCCTGCGCAACGTAGAATTGACCTACCCGTACTTCCACGACGGCGAAGCCGCGACACTGACGGAGTCCGTGGACATCATGGGTCGTTTGCAGCTTGGCAGGAAATTCAGCCAAGAGGAAAATGGGCAGATCGTCGCTTTCCTGAAGACGCTGACAGGCGACCAGCCCTCGTTCTTGCTGCCGATATTGCCGCCCTCAACCGATAACAC
>CBDUUA010000283.1:0-3840 GCA_965370135.1 uncultured Cellvibrionales bacterium | reverse complement strand
GCGTCACCTGTGTCATGGTTACCCACGATCAGGAGGAGGCCATGACCATGGCCGACCGGGTTGGCATTATGAACAACGGTTTGCTGTGCCAGGTGGGCACTCCCATGGAGGTCTATGAGCAGCCGAATTGCCGTATGACTGCAGAGTTTATCGGTTCAGCCAATATCTTTGACGGGGTGCTGGAAGTCAACGAGATTGATTACGTCGAAGTCAAGACCGGAGTGCTCGATGTGCATTTGGCGATCGGCCACGGTATTACCGGCACCCGGGGTATGGCGCTCGCGATTGCTATCCGACCGGAAAAAATCACTATCAGCAGGGATGAGCCCCGGCAAAACCACAACAAGGCTCGCGGCGTGGTGGAGGACATCGCCTATCTTGGCAGTCGCTCGATCTATCACATACGGCTGGCCTCGGGCTTCAAAATCCTGGTATCAGTTGCCAATTCAAATCGCCCGTTGGCAGGTGACGACGAGCGTATTACCTGGGAGGAAGAGGTATTCGTGAGCTGGTCAGAGACTTGCGGCGTGGTCCTGTATTCGTGAAAATATTCGGCTCAACGCGATGGTCGCCCGGCCGATCACTGGTCATTGCCGTACCTTATATCTGGCTGCTGCTGTTTTTTCTGGCGCCTTTCGCTATCGTTTTCAAGATCAGTTTTGCCGAGAGCCAGCTAGCGCAACCACCGTTTACCAATTTGGTAGCAATGGTCGATGACATCGTTACTTTGAGCCTCAATTTGTTCAATTACATCGATATTTATGAATACGATCTCTATCTTCGGGGCTATGTCACCTCGGTTAAAATCGCATTTGTTGCCACCCTTTTTTGTCTGCTTTTGGGCTACCCCATCGCCTATGTGATTGCCCGTTTGCCGGCCTCCAGCAGGAATATCTGCCTGATGCTGGTGATTATGCCCTCCTGGACCTCGTTTCTGGTGCGCATCTATGCCTGGATGGGTATTCTCAAGAGCAATGGATTACTCAACAATTTGCTGATATCCCTGGGTCTTATCGATCAACCACTAGCGATTTTGCACACGCCAACGGCGGTGTATATCGGTATTGTTTACGCGTATTTGCCCTTTATGGTGCTGCCGATCTACGCCAACCTGGTGAAGCACGATTACCGCCTGTTGGAGGCAGCGTCCGATCTCGGCGCCAGGCCCCGGACGAGTTTTTTACGCATCACCTTACCACTGAGCCTGGCGGGTGTTATCGCCGGGTCGATGCTGGTCTTTATACCTTCCGTCGGCGAGTTCGTGATACCGGAACTCCTGGGTGGGCCGGACTCGATCATGATCGGCAAGCTATTGTGGGCTGAATTTTTCAATGCCCGCAATTGGCCGGGCGCCGCAGCCGTGGCGGTGGTTATGTTGTTGCTGCTGGTGCTGCCCCTCACCATCTTTCATCGTTGTCAGGCCCGGAGTCTGGAGCAGAAGGCCGATGGTTAGGCGCTGGCAGCGATGGCTCTCCTGGTCGATCCTGCTGTTCGGCTTTTTATTTCTCTACCTGCCGATTTTTGTACTCATTGTGTATTCATTCAATGAGTCGCGGCTGGTGACGGTGTGGTCCGGGTTTTCGGTTAAATGGTACGGAGAATTGTTTCGCGATCACCAGATGATGAGTGCCGTCTGGATGAGTCTCAAAATTGCTTTCCTGAGTGCGAGCGCTGCCGTAGTGCTGGGTACGATGGCAGCGATTGTCATGGTGCGCTTTGGATCCTTTCGGGGCAAAATCCTGTTTACCAGTATGATTACCGCACCACTGGTAATGCCCGAGGTGATCACCGGGCTATCGCTGTTACTGCTGTTTGTTAGCCTCGATCAGCTCATTGCCTGGCCTGATGGGCGCGGTATGTTAACGATCTGGATAGCCCATACTACCTTCTGCATGGCTTATGTCACCGTGGTGGTCAATTCACGTTTACAGGAAATGGACAGGTCATTGGAGGAGGCGGCACTGGATCTCGGGGCCAATCGGTTCAAGGTGTTTTTCCTGATTACCTTGCCGATCGTCTCGCCGGCGCTGATGGCGGGTTGGTTGCTCGCCTTTACCTTGTCGCTGGACGACCTGGTGATTGCCAGCTTTGTGTCTGGCCCGGGTTCGACCACATTGCCTATGGAGGTATTTTCCAGTGTGCGCATGGGTGTCAGCCCCAAGGTTAACGCACTATCGACACTGCTGATTGCGGCAATATCTTTTATCACCTTTGTTGCCTGGTGGGTTTTGCGCCACCGGGAGCGACTCAGGCAGCGTGAAATACAGGCGGTAGATCGCCAACAAGAAGCGACATGATATATGATAAGCGCGCGCACAAGTTCCGGAGCAGGCGCGTCAATTCTGATGCGGAACGATAAGGTCAAAAAAAGAGGCAATACCATGAAAATCCTGGCAGTAATGCTTGCGATTTGCTCCCTGGTTTTATCGGGGGGCAGCGTCGCCGAAGAAGACAAAGTGCTCAATGTTTATAATTGGTCTGACTATATTGCCGAGGACACGCTGGCAAAATTTGAGCGTGAAACCGGTATTAAGGTTACCTATGACGTATTTGATGACAATGGCGTACTAGAAGCCAAATTGTTGTCAGGAAAAACTGGCTACGACATCGTCGTGCCGTCCTCCTCATTTTTGGCGCGACAAATTCGGGCCGGGGTTTTCCAAAAGCTGGATAGAGCTAAAATCCCCAATTATAAAAACCTTGATGTCTCCATAATGAAAAAGTTGGAGAATGCCGATCCCCGGAATATGTATTCCATCCCGTACCTCTGGGGCACCACGGGCCTCGGCATTAATGTCCAGGCGGTGCAGAAAGCACTGGGGCCGGATGCGCCGCTGGACAGCTGGGATTTGCTGTTTGACCCCGTGTACGCGGCCAAACTCAAATCTTGCGGCATTAGCATGTTGGATGCTCCCGATGAGACGATACCCGCAGCCCTTAACTACCTGGGCGAAGACCCGAATTCACTGGATGTGGCGCTTATGCAAGGCAAGGCAATGGACAAGCTGCTGGAGATTAGGCCTTTTATCCGCTATTTCCACTCGTCCAAGTACATCAACGATCTCGCCAATGGCGATCTCTGTCTGGCCCTGGGCTGGTCCGGTGACATCATTCAGGCCGCTGAGCGCGCCGAGGAAGCCGAGAACGATGTAGAGATAATTTATGTCATTCCCCGGGGAGGGGCCGGGATGTGGTTTGATATGCTGGCGATTCCCAAGGATGCCGATCACCCGGACAATGCCCACAAGTTTCTCAACTTCCTGCTGCGACCCGAGGTCATGGCGGATATTACCAACTATGTTTGGTATCCCAACGCGGTACCGGCATCGAAGGCGTTTATCGAAGCCGAAATCCTGGAAGATACCTCTGTCTATCCGACGCCGGAAGTCGAGGCCAAGCTCTTCACTTTTGTGGTGATGCCGCCAAAAATTGACCGCGTGCAATCTCGGGTCTGGTCACGGGTAAAAACTGCGCGGTAAGCCGCTGGGGCCGGAAAAGCGAGAGCTTTCTTTTCGTTGTGTCGTAGGGTGAGTTGGGTGCATCGGGTGATGAGCAGCGTGGTGAGGTTGGTGCCCGGCTGTCGTCGGGCGCCAGCCCAGTCTATCCCGCAATTGCGTCTTGCGCCTCCATCTGCAGACTTCAGTGTTTTTTGTCCAGAAAGTCGTGGAGCATTTGATCAAGGCTCTTGCCGGTGTTTCGATTTTGTTTCAACAGCCCCAGTAATGATTGCTGGAAGTTATCCTCGAGATCGTCATCGGGAAGTGGTCCTGCGTCACTCGGTTCCACGGCAAAGAGTTTCGGGAATTCATGTTTGCCGGTGGTGATCAGGCTGTCGACTAT
>CBDUUA010000282.1:0-3846 GCA_965370135.1 uncultured Cellvibrionales bacterium | reverse complement strand
GGGTATAAAAAAGAGTATCCAGGCCCGCGATATGATCAATCAGCAAAAATGCGATCGTTCGAAGCGGTTTATTCGCCCGGTCAAAGGACTGCAGAAAGTCATTGGCATCATGCAGGATCGCTTTGGCCCTACCGCTGGTGCCGGAAGAAAAGATAATAAAGCCCGGGCGCTCCTCTTTCTGTAGCGCCAATAAAAGCAAATGCTTGTCAGCAGAAGTTGCCATTTTCTCCAGCAACCATTCGCCATCATTGCCGAAGCTGAACAGCTGATCAATTTGTGCGTCTTCTACTTATTCGACAACTGAAGATGTCGCGGGGGGTAGCAAGGCAACGGTATGTCCATTGGCCAGCAATGACAAAAAAAGCGTAATAGCATCAAAATGAAAATCTGACTTGATGCCTACCACATGGTGGCGATCAATACCTTGCTCATCGAGTCGAGATTGCCAGGCTGCAATGCCCTCGAGCAATGAAGCGTAGCTACATTCTGTATTTTTTTCTATTATTGCGATGGCTTGTCGCTGTTCGAAACTCGATAATAAGCGTTGCAGCCGGCCGCTGTCGCTCAATTCACGCCACCCAAATAGATCACCTGACCGGTGATAAAATCACTCTCTGGGCGGATAAAGAAATCCAGTGCATTTGAAATATCTTCGAAGGTCCCCAGCCTTCTTATCGCTTGAGATCCAAGCAATTGGTCAATTTTTTCATCGGATACGCCCTTTATCAAATCAGTAGCCACCGGCGTGGACCCCAGCGCATTAACAGTAATATTTGATGAGGCTACTTCCCGCGACATGACCCGGGTAAGGCTTTCTACGGCCGCCTTGGATGCCGCATAAACCGACTCGCCCTCAAGGTTTAGTGGCGTTGCAACAGTAGCAAAATTGACTATACGACCGTAGCCCCTGGCCACCATTAATTTCGCCACCTCACGGCAAAAAAGAAAAGTACCATATACGTTGGTGGAAAATATCTGTTCAACGGTCTTAAGCGGCGTCAGTAAAATATGATTCATCGAAGCGATACCGGCGTTGTTCAGCAGGATATCGATCTTCCCATACTTCTTGCGAATTTTTCTTACCATATGCTGAACAGCTTTTTCATCGGCAACATCCAGGCAAAAATGCTCGTAGCCAGGGACATCGTAATCCACTTCGCCACGCGAACAACCAATCACCTGGTAACCAAGCTGCGTATAATACTCTACAAGATATTTGCCGATACCCTTGCGGGTTCCGGTGACCACCATAACCTCGCTCATTATTGTGCCTTCATCTCGCCATCGATAAATTCAGCCAGTGCACCCACCGTTCGAAACGGGCTATTGCGCATTGACATAGCCTTTTCACTGGCTAGAAGAATATCGCAATCAAACGCGTCGTTTATTTCAGCTTCGACAACTGTAACCAAGCGCACCAGTGACAGTGAATCGATACCGTCTTCGCCGCCGTACAGCACTGTATCGTTATTACAATCATCTAGAGTGTCGTACTCTAACTCGTCATTCAAGTCGGCTACTGCCGAATGGATAATTTCCACTATTTTACTATCCACTGTTTACCGCTCCCCCTACCGCTTTATCGTTTTACCGTTTTAAGATTACCTTGGCCGGCGCGCCCTGTAGTATCACATCGCTTTTATAGCGGCGATTAACCAGGCTATTTGCCACCACAATGGTGTTATCGCCAAGTACCGCGCCGTCAACAATAGTACATCCAGCACCTATCCATACATTATTGCCAATTTTAATGCCTTTTGAGGTCACACCTACATCCTCAAGGTGCACTCCCTTCCTGGAGTAATCATAGTTCACACCGACAATATTGACGTTGGGGCCACAGATAAAATTATCCCCGATATGGATGCCACCAGAACCCGCCGCCACAAAACAACCATTGGCAAAGCCACCCCTGTTGCCGATAACGAGCGGGCCATCGGCACTCTTGATTTTGCTGAAGGATCCCACCACGCAATTATTGCCAAACCTGAGATTATCATTCAGATCAACTTCCGCTTTCGGGCTAACCCGGGCTCGATATCGCATAAAATATACCATGCTAACCACAAACTGTGGGGTTAGCATTCTGGCCAGCCCCTTTCTTAGCTTATTTTCTTTCATCGCTTGTCGATCAGCCTTCTGAATGATGTACGTTGTTATTGGTAGCCCAATAGAGGCCATCAAAAACCCTTAACTAATTACCCTTAACCGGCAATTCGGCAGCACGATACGCTGCGATAATAGGTGAACCCAGTGCCCGCGTTAAGCCAAGCAACCCGGCGCACCCCTCCATGATCTTCGCCAGGGGCGTAAGTTTCACCGCGCGATACAGCGCCATGGGAAAAAAGTACTGTGGATACCTGGCGCTCTGTTGGTAGTTATTTTGAACAAAAATTTCGCTCAACTCAGCTTCTGCAAACAGCTGGTATTTTCGCGTATTAGTCTCTACTGCCTGTTTGAGAAAAAACAGGCGTTCGGCCAGTGCATTCACACTGTGCGTAACCGGAAAATCCACCACAACCAATCCACGGCTCACTCTGCAAAGTTCAGCAATATGTTGCTGCCAGTTTTGAAGGTGCGCCAACATCCGAAAACTCACCACAGCATCGAAGGAATTATCCGGATAAGGAAAGTTGAGCAGGCTTCCAAGCTGGAATGTAAGCTGGTCTGAATCAAGGGAACCGGCTACTAGAGATGCACATTCAGGGCTACTGCCTAGTATCTCAACGCGACAGCCAAGACTCTGTAAGGTCTCAATATTCTGGCCATGGCCGCCACCTGCATCTAAAACTGTTTTGATTTTTTCACCCGAGAGCGCCCGTTCCAAGGCGGAAGACTGTATCGACAAAAACCACTTCCCTATGTCACCGGAAAACCGATTGGCATAGTCTTTGCTGGATGAATCAATATCGGGGGACTCGTCCAGCACCGGCTCCGGACTTTTCGAAAACTCATGGGACACTGTCATGGATTTTATGCACCAGGTAAAAATAGAGGGAGCAGTATTGCTAATTCTGCGGCGTTTCACTCACTATCGCTTCGAGCTCTTGTTGATAGCCTCTGGGCTCATGCTTGAATAACCAAATAAATGAAAACAGTATGATTTGCACCATCTCGGCGCCCCGCAGGGTCAAGGCGATGGCAATGGGTATAGTGGTATCCGCATAAAATGGTGACAATAACACAACATACAAACCTTCCCTGACTCCTATCGTAGATATTGAAATCGGCAATCTTTCCAAGAGAGCCATCAGTGGAGTGGCTGCGATAATAAACGTGAAACTGAGATCATCCAGGCCGATCGCCAGTGCCGATAAATAGATAGCGCTACCGTAGGTTAGTTTCTCCAGCATAGACAGAAAAAAATACAGCCAAAGCTTGCTTTCACTGCCCTCTATTTTTTGGAAATTTGAGAATAACAATGTTACCAGCCGGGCAAGATTTCCCGGTAGAAAAGACGGGATAGGTATCTTTACCAGGCGGTGAGAATATCGAGCGATGAGGTGAATAAGTAGCAGTAGCGCCACAAAGCAAAGCAGGCCAACACCGGCTAACAGGTATTTGTGTTCTAAATCGAAAGGCTCAATCGCAAACCAGACCAGCAGCGAGGAAATACCCAGGGACGACAGCAGACCAAGAACGCGCTCAATGACAATAGATGAGGTGACCGGGGCAATCGAGCTGCCGTAGTATTTCTTTAAAAAATAGATTTTATAGACATCAATTCCAAGGGTTGATGGTGCTATAAATGCAAAAATCCTGCTTCGCAAATAGGCCATCACCGCGCCGTAGTTACTAACACTCTCATGAAAAGTGTTCAGCAAGATGTTCCATTTCAAGCCCATA
>CBDUUA010000281.1:0-3847 GCA_965370135.1 uncultured Cellvibrionales bacterium | reverse complement strand
AAGAGCTCCCGGGAGGCATCGCAAAGTCCTACCAGATCCTCCACCTCATTGAGTACGCTCTGGCTGCGCTCAATAAATTCCTCCCCCAGGGGGGTCAGTATCACGCGCTTGTTACTGCGTTCAACCAGCACCGCGCCGAGGTTCGTTTCCAGCTCGTGGATACCGGCGCTGAGGGTGGATTGGGATACGTGGCAGGCCTTGGCGGCATTGCCGAAGTGGCGCGATCTGGCCAGCGCGCACAGGTATTTGAGCTGTTTTAAGGTGGGCAAATGCGCCATCGGAAAAATCGATTGATAAGTTATAAAAAATTCATTGTACAGATTGTACGTCTGACGATAGCCTGTGCTCAAGCTCTCTATTAACTATTAAAGAGGGCGCTGCACGATAACACACTAAAACCGCGGGCAATTATGCAATTGCACCGTGATTTCAACCCCCAGGAGAATGTTATGTCACTTAAAGATTCCAAAACCGAGCAAAACCTTAAAGACGCATTTGCCGGTGAGTCCCAGGCCAATCGCCGCTATCTGTATTTTGCATCAAAGGCCGACGTCGAAGGCTATAACGATGTTGCCGTCGTATTTCGTTCAACCGCAGAGGGCGAAACCGGACACGCCCACGGTCACCTGGAGTATCTGGAAGAAACCGGCGATCCTGCCACCGGCCTGCCCATCGGCGCCACTGGCGACAACCTGAAAGCGGCTATTGCCGGTGAGACCCATGAGTACACCGATATGTACCCGGGTATGGCCAAGACCGCGCGGGATGAGAGCTTCGATGAAATTGCGGACTGGTTTGAAACCCTGGCCAAAGCCGAGCGCAGCCACGCCAACCGCTTCCAAAAAGCGCTGGATAATCTGGACGCCTAGTCGCTGGCATGTGTTCCCGGTAAGCAGGCAGGAGGTCTGCTTACTGGTAGTCTGCTTACTGGTAGACAGTCGGTGAACAGGTCGGCAAGCAGATAGCAAACTTCAGTAAACCCTGGCGCGATCCTTCGCCAGGGTCTGATTTAATAAAAAGAGGCTTTGAAATGAGCGGTTCCAGTAGAGAAGGTAGCCTGGAGGCCCCCACCCGTCATGCCCTCGATTGGCGGTCACCCTCTTTTTATGACCCGGTAGATCTCAATCAGGAGCTGGAGCGGGTCTACGACATCTGTCATGGTTGTCGTCGCTGCGTCAGTCTCTGTGACGCCTTTCCCACCTTGTTCGACCTGGTTGACGAATCCTCGACCATGGAAGTCGACGGTGTGGATAAGGCCGACTACATCAAGGTGGTCGATCAATGCTACCTCTGTGATATGTGTTACCTGAGTAAATGCCCCTACGTGCCTCCCCATGAGTGGAATGTGGATTTTCCCCACCTGATGCTGCGGGCCAAGGCAGTCAAATTCAAGCAACAGGGCGCGTCGTTGCGAGACAAGGTGCTCACCAGTACCGATGCCGTGGCCGGGCTGTCATCGATTCCGCTGGTCGATGTGACCGTTAATGCGCTCAATAAAAATGCCGGCTTTCGCAAGCTGCTCGAATCGTCTTTTGGCGTTCATCATGAGGCGCCGGTGCCGCAATACCATAGCAAGACACTGCGCAAGCGGGTGGCGACCATGGGCAAACAGCTGTCGCCAAAAGCGGTGGGTAAAACCACCGGCAAGGTGGCGCTGTACGCGACCTGCTACGGCAACTACAACAGCCCGCAGTTGGGGCCGGATATTTTCCAGGTGTACCAGCACAATGGTATCCAGATTGAAATGGTGCCCAAGGAGCATTGTTGCGGTATGCCCAAGCTCGAACTGGGTGACTTGCAGTCGGTGGAGAAGGCCATGCAAGCTAACATCCCGGTGCTGGCGCGGCTGGTGGATCAGGGCTACGATTTGATTGCGCCGGTGCCCTCTTGCGTATTGATGTACAAGCAAGAGCTGCCGCTGATGTTTCCCGACGATGCCGATGTCATCAAGGTGCAGCAGGCATTTTTCGATCCATTTGAATACCTCTGGCTGCGTCACAAAGGCGGTGAGTTCAATACCGATTTCAAAACTGAGCTGGGCGAGATCAGCTACCAGGTCGCCTGCCACCTGCGGGTACAGAAGGTCGGCATCAAGGCGCGGGATATTCTCAATATGGTCGGCGGCACCCAGGTCAATGCCATCGAGCGCTGTTCCGGGCACGACGGCACCTATGCCGTGCGGGTCGAGACCCACGATAAATCTGTAAAAATTGCTCGCCCGGTGGTGCGTAAGGTCGACCAGCAGCAGGCCGATCACTTTGCCAGTGACTGTCCCATGGCAGCGACCCATATAGCCAACCTGGCTGAGAGCGTTGATAAACCCGAGCACCCCATTACCCTTTTGAGAATGGCCTATGGCCTGCCGGCAGCGGAGTAAATCATGAAAAAACTAGCACGTGGCGACCTGTGGTCGCTGGAGCAATACGCCGAGCATCGCCAGCAGTATCGCGTCCAGGTGATGGCGCATAAAAAAAATCGCGTGCTGGCGTTAAATGACCATGCGCGTCTGTATTTTGAAGACGAGATGACGATTCGCTACCAGGTGCAGGAAATGCTGCGCATCGAAAAAGTGTTCGAGGCGGCGGGTATAGAGGAGGAGCTGGCAGCCTATAACCCCCTGATTCCCGATGGCTCCAATTGGAAGGCCACGTTTATGCTGGAGTACACCGACGTCGAACAGCGCCAGCATATGGTGACTCAACTGGTCGGCATTGAAGACAAGGTGTGGATGCAGGTCGAAGCGTGCGAGCGGGTCTACGCCATTGCCGACGAAGATATGGAGCGCTCCGATGGCGAGCGAACCTCCACCGTGCACTTTCTGCGCTTCGAACTCGATCGGCAGATGGTGGCCGCCTTGCAAAACGGTGCAGTGCTGTGCGCCGGCATAGACCACCCCAAGATGTTGATCGATAGCGAAGTCGTGGCGCCGGCGGTGAGAGCGTCGCTGGTGGCTGATTTGGTACAGATCGCCACGCACTGAAGGTGCTTGATGCGCTTTCGATACACCTTCGATACGCCCCCACAGGCCAAATAACCCCCGATAGCAGTTAGTGCCTGCACTCCCCTCTCATTTGTGTCATTATAAATGCCGCCCGCGCCCGGACCTTGGGTGTTGGGCAAGCTGCAATCTTTGGCTCGTTATCGCTGCTTGCTGCACCCTGTCGCTCCGGATTGGCCTGGGCATCGGGCATCAGGCATAGTAGCGTCCCGAGGATTTGCCTGGCGTGTTTGTTGCCACGCGTTCACGATTTTAAAAGGATGGAACTGATATGAATGAAGATGATGATTTCAACCGCTGGCGCAGACACCCCTGGCACGGCCTGAAACCCCGGCCCGAGGGTGCTACGGAGAACCTGGTGCAGGCTTTTATCGAAATGACGCCGAGGGACGAGGTTAAATATGAACTCGATAAAACCACGGGCTTCCTGATAGTCGACCGGCCCCAGCGCACAACGTCCCACCCGCCCACCTTGTACGGTTTCATCCCGCAAACCTATTGCGGCAAGCGTGTGGCAGCCCTGTGTGAGGAGGTTGAAGAGGCCGACGGCGACCCCCTGGATATCTGCGTCTATGCCGAGCGCAATATCACCAAATCAGAGATATTGCTGAGGGCTCGCGTGTTGGGCGGCATTCAGATGATCGATGACGGTGAAGCCGATGACAAGATCATCGCGATTCTGGATGGTGACAATATCTGGGGCGATATACAGGATATTGCCGACCTGCCGAAAATCAAGGTTGAGCGCTTGCAGCACTATTTCTCGACGTACAAAATGGAGCCGGGCAAAGAGGTCAATATCAAGGTAGACCGTGTCTACGATCGCGACGAAGCTCTTCGGGTTATTCA
>CBDUUA010000280.1:0-3859 GCA_965370135.1 uncultured Cellvibrionales bacterium | reverse complement strand
AACAGGATTATATTGATGCGGTGGCCCAGGCCAGCAGTGAGTTAATGCGTAATGTTATGCATCACCATCAGTTCCAGACCATTGAATCCGCATGGCGCAGTCTCTACTTATTGGTGCGGCGCATTGAAACAGATGAGAATCTGAAACTATTTATTGTTGATGTCAGCCTGCAGGAACTGGTCGATGATGCGGCGGCGAGCGACACTTATGACAACAGCGGTATTTACAAATTGTTATTTGAAAACCGGCAGGCGGTGGGTGCATCGGCTTTCAATGTCATTATGGCAGACGCTATTTTTGGGCGGTCTGAAGACGACCTCGCAGCGCTGGGCAATTTAGGTGAAACAGCCGCTGCAATTGATAGTCTTTTTGTCGCCGGGGGTTCGGAGCAACTCGCGGGCTGTGAAAGCCTGGCGCTAACGCCAGATCGGGATGATTGGGATTTCTCACTGCCCACCGGCATTGCAGATGCCTGGCGGCAACTAAGGGCGGCGCAGCAAGCGCGACACATTACTCTGGTGGCTCCGCGCTACCTAGCCAGAATGCCCTATGGAATAAAGACATCACCTATCGAGAGCTTTGATTATGAAGAGCTGCCCCCGGATGGCAGGCACGCTTACTATCTGTGGAGTTGTGGCGCCTGGTTGGTGATATTACAGCTGGCCCAAAACTACTCCCGGACCGGTCAGCTGTTTAATGGACAGGTTCAGGAAATTGCCGGGCTGCCTCTGCATGTGTACGTCGAAGATGATGAGGCCGTGGTGACGCCTTGTGCGGAGATAAATATGCTCGATTCTGCGGCCAGGGCATTGCGCGAAGCCGGGCTGTCACCTATACGATCCATTGTTGATAAAGACAGCGTGCGTATCTCTGAGCTGGTATCCATTTCCATATAAGGGAGATCAATATCGCAGTGATCGACCCCTCCGATCGGGATCGCTTCGAAAGTTGCCCCTTCATCGACCTGGAAACCGCCGCGCAACAGCTTGCAAAGTACCACTGGGATTTCCAGGCCAAGCCCGATCTACTTCGCAAATTGCACTCCGGCCCAAATGGCACTAAGTTAAGCGGGTAGGTGCGAATTTATTCGCATGACAGCGCCAAATAAAGCACACAGTATGCGAATAAATTCGCACCTACAGCAAAAAAATAAGCTTAACTTAGCGCCATTACACCCCGGCCCCGCTAAATGGAGCCCACCGGAAATCGACATTGAGGGTAACCATATCGAGATTTACGAACCTCAGATAACTCCTGGAGCCAGTCACCTTGCCTCCACC
This sequence comes from uncultured Cellvibrionales bacterium, assembly GCA_965370135.1. Lineage (GTDB taxonomy): Bacteria > Pseudomonadota > Gammaproteobacteria > Pseudomonadales > JAHEGP01 > JAHEGP01. The sequence continues at coordinate 2,579 of CBDUUA010000280.1, read as the reverse complement.
CCGGCAAAGTGGGTTGGGTGTCAGATTTTTTCGATTCATTGAGCTGTTTGGTGTAAAAAAAACCCTGTTGGCGAGCTTGGGCCACTCCCGCCATGGAATGGCGGTGCGCAGAGTACGGAACTCGATCACGATGCCTTCCTTCTGCCCTCCGGCGACGCTGTCAGTATTGGCGCCCAGTTGCCCAAGTGCGCGAGGCGGTGCCCTCCGCTGGCATCCTGGTAGGCAGCGTCGGCGCTGGTTGCGGCCATGGTGAAGCGATCGAGAGCATTGAGTCCTTTCGCCATGCCACTCAACCAATCTCCCCGAGTCAACGGTATGTTAATGGCCTGGCGATAGGCTTTCAAGTTGGTGGTAATTTCGAATCCGACGGCCATGATGAATCCCTGGTTTTTTCAAGTGGTGGCTAAACTATGCGCCATTTATGGGGTGCAAACTACTGTGCATGCCTGTGGCTACAAAGTCAGTAACTTGAAAAAATATTCTGACCCTTCATAGCGCAGCGAGTTTATCGTGAATGACCATCCAGCCGCCGGGTTCCTTCATATACTCGGCGGTTTTGGCCCTTCCCAGGGAGCTGCCTTTTTTGCCCCATTTTTTGATTCCGGCATTTTTGGTTTTATCGAATACGGCACTTATGCCGCGCTGGGTGAGTAGTTCGCGAACAATCATGGCAGACCAATAGCCCTCGGGGTTTTCGTTTGCTCCCTGGCGCGCGGTATTCCACTGAGGGTATTTTCTGACATGCTGATAGGCGTGAAAATGTAATAGCTTGGACATGACCAGGCAGCGCTGGGCGCTGGTCATTTTCAGAAAGGCGGTAATCATTGCAGACGCGGTGCCGACTGCCGCGCCCGCCGCGGGAATACCGGCAGGTATACCATCCGCGAGAACGGCGCCGGACCTCGCCGCTGCCTTGACGCCCTTCTCCTGCAGCACTTTTTTCAGCAGGTTTCGAACCATCAAATTATCGGCTTTGGGGATCTTGTCCCGGATACCCTTTAATTTGTGTATATGCGCAGAAGTAGTCGCAAGAGATGATATGTTCTTGACCAGCCCGAGGGTATTGACCTGGGTGAAGCCCGACAGCACACCGCCGGCACCGGAAGCGGTGGCGCCGGCCATATTTTTGATTTGCCTATCCATTAGAAATTGCCGCGTATTGAGGCTTGAACTGGAGGCCCCTGGAAAGCTCAGGAGCAGTTCGTTCGGTTCAGGTTCTTTTTCTCTGTAGGCCTTATACAGGTTGTAGGCGCCGATACCTGCCCCAATAACGCCACCCGCCGCTCCAGCGACGGTGCCGGTAGTATTGGCGGTCGAGGATAGTGGCGTGCCGGTAAAGCTGATGCCGTCCGCGATGGTGTCCGCTACCTGGGTTACCCCAACCGACACATTTCCACACATTGATACAAACTGGGCGGTAATATCCAGGGGGTCCTGGGACGATTCTTGTTGGCGAATGACGACGGATGACCAAATTCCGGTGCGGATATTGTAGATCTTTGATTTTGCTCCCTGAAGTACGAAGAGGCATTTCTGGTTCTGAAGATTAACCGCTTTGATTGCGTCGACTACCGCGGTTTGAATCGCCTCCTCATTAAAATGCTCAGTCTCAATTTTTTGATGCTCACAGCGGTAAAGCTTGCCTCGGTCTGAATACAAAATCTTTGCATCCGGATTTAATTCGGTGTTCTGCAAAATTGCGACGATATCTTTTTTGCGTGATGGCGATCGATGGACAACCTCGATTGCATAATCATCTCTAAAAAACGTGGATTTACTGGTATAGCCAGCAGCATTTTTAAAATCGAGATCCGTTGTGCCGGCACTGGGGAATCTTGTATGGCTCCAAACCCCCGGCCCACTGCTCAAGCCGGCAAATCGCCATATCCTGAGTGCATTTTTTATGGCCATAGTGCTTTCCTGTCCTTAGACCTACTGTTAGACCTGCGTTATCACCAGTCTGGAGCCAGCGGTATTGCCTCACTTTCCGCCGGGGACTTTCGGCAAAGGTGGCAGGGCTTTCCTCGGGGGAGTCGGCAGCGGCTTTAGTCTCCTGCCGCGTGCAGCAAGAAAGATAGTCGCCGTCGCCCATTCAATCTGGGTAGAAAGATCCGCGACGGCCAACTGGGCAAGGTTTACATGGTAAACGTCTCTTAGTACTTCCACGATGTCGATCAGTTGTTGCGTGCTGGGTTGATAGTGACCGCTTTCGTTGCTGACGTAGCGAACCGCACCGTTGAGAAACAAAACTTCACCGGCACATTTTACCGGCTTGCCGGACAGGAATGATGAGTGGTGGAATTTGCCGGCGCCGGCCTGGTCACCCCGCTTCACATAGAGTTCATTGAGGTCATTCATGGCATAAATATCTTTGCGGATGAAACCGGCTGCCGGAGTGTTCAACCACTTTTGGCAATCGTTGCTGGTATAGGGGCCGGGTGAACCGGCGAAGGTGCCCGAACCGCCGGCGAATGTGATAAGAAGATTTTGGCGTTCAGCTTTATTGAGGTAGGTCAGGGTCCGCCCAAGCCATTCAGCAAAGGTGTGGAAAGTTTCCGGTAATCACGAAAAACCCCGCA
>CBDUUA010000279.1:0-3864 GCA_965370135.1 uncultured Cellvibrionales bacterium | reverse complement strand
CTCTGCTGCCCTTGCTGGACGACGACCAGGATCGCGCCGTGGCCTCCGCACAGGAAGCGATCGATGCCTTTCCGAATGGGTATCAGCAAGCCTACCAGCGCGGCATGAACCAAAAGCTGGGGCTGACACAGCACCGGGCGGACGACCAGACACTGGCACAGGACCTGTTGAGCCTGATGGCTGATGAGAAAACCGACTTCACCCTGGCCTTCCGCCGACTCGCCGAGTTGGCAGTTGCCGAGCAACAAGGGCAACCCGACGTCAGTGAGCTATTTGAACTGCCGGAGGCGTTCACACCCTGGCTGCAGCGCTGGCGACAGCGAATCGCCGCAGACCCCATGGCTGCCGGTAAACGCCGGTCGAGCATGCTCGCGGTCAACCCGGTCTATATTCCACGCAACCACCTGGTCGAGGAGACCATCGCAGCGGCAATCAAAGATGGCAATTTTGAACCGTTCCACCAACTGCTGGATATCTTGGCTCGGCCCTATGACTACCATCCGGAACAGACTCGCTATGCCAGCCCACCCCAGCCCGAGCAAGTCGTGAGGCAAACCTTTTGCGGGACTTAGTGGTGATAAAGCAGTGACCAGCCTCTTTAATGCACCTATATTGTTGCATATTGCTTATTCGTTACCTATATTCACTTATATAGATGCATTATGAGCATATAAGATGATATCCCACGACCTTCTGGAGATAGGTAAAAAGGCCAGGTCCCGCCGCAAAATGCTGGGCCAATCACAGGCTCAAGCGGCGCAGGAAATCCATGCTCACCGCAACGAAATCTCGCGTATCGAAAACGGGAAATACAGCGGCAGTCTGGCTACCTTTGTACGCTATCTCAACTTGCTGGGTTTATCGTTATGCACGCAAGTGAGTCAGCATCCAACACTGGAAGATCTGGATAGCCTCTTTAATGAAGATGATGACTGATGGGCATCGATCTTTCTTCACTACCCTCGCGGATTCATCAGCTTGACGTTCGAACTCCCGAAGGTCCAGGCGGCAAACTCATCCATGAGGCCCATTACAGTTTTAGCTATGGCACAGCCGCAAAGCAAATTGCGCTGGCAATGCCCGTGCGAAATGCACCCTACAATCACGGCGCGCTGCATCCCATCTTCGAAATGAACCTGCCTGAAGGTTTTGTGCGCCGGCAGCTATCGGAGCGCTTGCAGCGCTACACCCGAATTAGCGATATGCTATTTTTGGCTATCCAGGGCGACCAAGGTATCGGTCGCCTGCAATATGGTTCCAATATCGTTCGCACACCTTCAGTGCGCGACAATTTAGTAGAGATTCTAAGCTGGGATAGTCAACACAGCGTATTTGCAGACTTGCTTGAACGCCACCTTTTCAACACGACCCTTTCCGGAATGCAGCCCAAAGTAGTCATTAATAGCGATAAAACGTCTCTCCTATGCCCGGATCTTATCGTTAAAACCGGAGGTGATGACTACCCCCAGTTGGCTCTCAACGAATATGTTTGTATGAGCATTGCTGCAGCCGTCGGTTTGCGTACCCCAAAATTCTGGCTCTCAGACAATCAAGCTCTTTTTATTATGGAGCGCTTTGATATCCAGGGAGACGCGGTGCTCGGCATGGAAGATTTTGCCGTATTGATGGGGTGCCCAGGAACTGCCAGGTATCTGGGTAGCTATGAAAATGCCGCCAAAGTGCTCAACCTCTACACCGGGAGACACGAGGAGACGGCCCGTTTTTTTGATTACGTCATTTTGAGTTGCCTGCTGGGCAATGGCGATGCCCACCTGAAAAATTTTGCTTTAACCTATCCGCACCCCGGCCAAGCCGCGACGCTCTCGCCGATCTACGATGTCGTGTGCACCCAGGTTTATGAACTGGAGGCAAAAACACTGGCACTAAAAATGAACAAAAGCCAGGATTTTCCAAGCCGCGAAGGAGTATTACGTTTTGCGCAAACGCTGGGGGTGAAGAACGCCGGACAAGGTCTTGAAACAATGGCGGACATTGCCCTGCAACAATTGCAAACCATTGAGCAATTGGCGGATTTCCCTGCACTTAAACGCACTTTGGAAAAAACCATTTCCCACACCGTAGCATTGGATAGATCACAAATTGGCTATACCGGGCAGCGCAAGGGCAAAAAGAAGCGCAAGGTGGACGCGCTACTGAAGCCAAAGCCCAAATAGTCGAAGAACAGCTTCCTTCATGGCATCTCTGCTCGCACTGGAGCAGACTATCCGTTTATTTTTCCCAACCATCCGGCTACTATAGCCACCGCCAATCGCCATTCAGGACACATGGAAATGAAACTGTTAAACCCCAATAACTACCGCGGACAATCACCAGACCAGCAGACCAATACCATGCTTGAATCGGTGGTCAGCTGGTTTGAAAACAAAGGTCTGAAGAGCATTAAACACGACTGGCACAATACCGACTGGAATTATGAGTTTGTAGAGTTTATGCGTCAGCAGCAGGTACTGGCGACACTGATGACCCCGGCAGGTTACGGGGAAGAGGCTTGTTGGAACACCCTGCGAAACGTGGAGTTTGCCGAGATCACCGGTTTTTACGGGATCACCTACTGGTACACGTTCCAGGTATCCATGCTGGGACTGGGGCCGATATTTAATGGTGATAATGAATTGGCCAAGAAGAAAGCGGCCAGCTTGTTAAAAGAGGGCAAGGTTTTTGCTTTTGGACTTTCAGAAAAAGAACATGGGGCAGACATCTATTCCTCGGATATGATGCTGACTCCCCAGGCGGATGGCACCTATCTGGCCAATGGCGACAAGTATTATATAGGCAATGGCAACGAAGCCGCCCTGGTGTCTACCTTTGCCAAAAACTCCGACACCGGTGAATACGTATTCTTTGTGGTCGACTCAAAACATCCGCAATATGAGTGCATAAAAAATACCGTCCACTCACAAAACTATGTCGCCGAATTTGCGCTGCATGATTATCCCATTACTGAAGATGACATTTTGAGTGTCGGCCAGAAAGCCTGGGACGATATGCTCAACACTATCAACTACTGCAAATTCAACCTGGGTTTCGGTTCCATCGGCATTGTTACCCACGCACTCTATGAGTCGTTAAATCATGCGTCCAAGCGAGAGCTGTATGGAAAACATGTCACAGATTTCCCCCAGATAAAACGCCTGTTTACCGATTCTTATTGTCGATTGATGGCGATGAAATTATTTGCCTACCGGGCGGCGGATTATTTGCGTTCTGCATCCGCAGAAGATCGACGCTACCTGCTATTCAACCCGATAGTAAAAATGAAAGTCACTATGCAGGGTGAAAAAGTCGTAGCCGACCTGGCTGATATTGTCGCCGCAAAAGGCTTTGAAAAAGAACCCTTTTTTGAGATTGCCGCAAGAGAGGTGGGCATGCTGCCCAAGCTCGAAGGCACCGCCCACGTCAATATGGCGCTGATCGTCAAGTTTATGAAAAACTACTTCTTTAATCCGGCTGAATACCCTGAAATCCCGCGCCGCGATGATCATGCAAATGATACCTTCCTGTTTAACCAGGGCCCGACCAAGGGACTGGGTGGCATCCGTTTTCACGACTATCAACCCGCCTATGCACTGTTCGACCTGCCCAATATTGAAGTCTTCAAGCAGCAAATTGAAAGCTTCAAATCCCTGTTGATCACAGCGGGGCCGGACGCGACTCAAATCAAGGATATTGATTACATGCTGGGCCTGGGAGAGCTGTTCACCCTGGTCGTATACGGACAGTTGATCCTGGAAAACGCGGCGCTTGAAAACACCGATAAGGATCTGCTGAATCAAATCTTTGCGGTGTTTATTCGAGAGTTTTCAGTCTACGCGGTCGACCTGCACGGCAAGCCCGGCAACTCAG
>CBDUUA010000278.1:0-3886 GCA_965370135.1 uncultured Cellvibrionales bacterium | reverse complement strand
TTCGAGCTCGATGCCCTCCCGCGCCAGAATCTGCTGGTAGCGCTGGGCGAGGTGGTAGTAGGCGCCCTCACTGGCGCCGGTTGCCATGGTAATGTGTCGCGGTGGCGCCGGTTGTACGAACTGGAATGCCACCACAAAGCCAATCAGGGTAATCAGCAGCGCGGGGGCGAAAATCAACATCAGATCACGGGGAGATCGTCGCTTTAATGCGGACTCCTGTTGCTCAGTTAGTGCCTGCTGCTTGTTCATACATCGTCTCCGGCATCGGCAGTGGCTGAGTTACTGCTCTGCCCGCCACTGTTTTTGGGCTCTCTTTCGGACTTTTTCTCGGGCTCTTTCTCGGGCTCTTTCTCGGACAACAGAGCGATAATATGATCGACTGCGGTGCGCTTGCTGTAAAAAAAATGATCGCCGCCCACGGCCTGGTAAAAACCCGAGCGTCGCATCATGTCTGCTACCCGGCCCCGGACATTGGTGAAGTACAGCGCGATACCGGCGTCGCGAAATTGGTGCAGTAGTTCCTCCAGCGCAGCGATGGCGGATGAATCGATGTCGGTGATGGCGCCGGCATCAAACAAAAAGGCATGAATCGGATCCTCTCTCTCAGATAGCGCCTCGCAGATTCGGTCTTGCAGGTAACCGGCATTGGCAAAATACAGAGCGGCGTCAATGCGGAACACCAGCAGACCGGGGATGATCCGGGCATCCGGGGAGCGCGCCATATTGCGCAGTGCCTTGCTGTCGGCGACCTGGCCAAACAGTACCACCGGGGGGTGAGTGATGTGACTGAAAATCAGCGCGATCGATGCCAGCACACTGAGTAGTACGCCATTTTGCACGCCCAGGGCCAGGGTGGCGACAAAGGCTAAAACCAGCAGCAGCAAATCTTTCTTGCTGACCCGCCACAGCCGCAGTGGCTCTTTGATATCGATGAGGGAAGACAGCGCCGCGATAATAATCACCGCCAGGCATACCTTGGGTGTGTAATAAAAAAGTGGTGTCATTGCCACCAACACCAGGGCCAGGATGGCGGCGGTGAATAGCGAGGACATTTGGCTGCGCGCGCCGCTGGCGGCGTTGACCGCAGTGCGGGAAAGGCTGCCCGCCACCGGGTAGCCACCGACCCAGCCCGCGGCCAGGTTGCTGGCGCCGAGGCTCATTAGTTCGCGGTTGCTGTCGATTTTATAGCGCTGATCAGCGGCAATTTTCTTGGCCACCGCAATCGACTCCATAAAACTGACCAGCGCGATGGTGATCGCCAGGGGCAACACCCGGGTGGTCAATTCGAGGTCGATTACCGGCAGTTGTAGTTGTGGCAAGCCCTCCGGTATCGCGCCGATAATGGCTACCCCCCGGCTATCCAGGCCGCTGAACCAGACCAGCACCGTTGCCAAACTCATGACGATGGGTGCGGCCGGGATATTGGAGTGCAGGCGCTTTAGCAGCCATAGTAGCGCCAGCCCTGCAAGGCCCAGGGACAGTGTGACCGGGTTGGCCTGGCCGATGCCGGCCGCCAGTGCTGCCAGCGTCTGCGCCAGGTTTTGGCCGGTGGCAATATCGATGCCGAGCAGGTATTTTAATTGGCTGGCGCCAATGATCAGTGCGGCGGCGGAGGTGAAGCCACTGAGAACCGGGTTGGCAAGAAAACTGGCCATAACCCCCAGTCGCAGATAGCCCATGAAGAACTGGATCGCGCCCACCAGCACTGCCAATAGTATTGCTATAGCGAGATAGTCGGCGCTGCCGGCCTGGCTGAGAAGACTGACCCCGGATGCCAGCAGAATGGAGTCCAGTGCTACCGGGCCCACTGACATTTGTCGCGATGAGCCGGACAGGGCGTAGACGATCAAGGCTGCGAGGGCGGCGTACATGCCGGTAATGGGCGGCAGTCCCGCCAGCAGGCCGTAGGCCATGGACTGGGGTATCAACAGCACGGCAACGGTAATGCCGGCAAGCAGATCCGGGCGCAGCCAGGATGCTTGATAAGCAGTCAGCCAGGGGGCTATGGGAGACTCTGTTGCCACGTGTGATACCCGAACCAGGAAGGCCAGGGCTTATTGTAACCGTTATATTCGGCGGCGGCAGCAGCCGAAAGTATTGCACAATGTTCCTGCCAAGCGCCCACTCTCGACCATGCTCCGCCTACCCGCCGTTGGTTTTTACCATCAAGGTCTTGAAGGTGATGGCATTGTGATCGCTGTTGTCTCTCTCGGGTTCTTCTGCCAATTCCGCATCGGGAAAGTGCTTGAATAATTCCGTCATGCTGAGGTAGAGCTGGCGTTTTGCCAGTGCCGCGCCGATGCAATAGCGGGGGCCGTAACCGAACACGATATCGGGATCGAAAGTGCGAGTAACATCAAATTTTTTCGGTTGCGGGAAGTTGTCCGGATCGAATTTATGCAGGTGGGGCATTAACAACACCATTTGCCCGCGCCGTACCGATTGTCCCAGGATATCCATATCACGAGGGGCATAGCGGGCAAAGCCCATCTTGCCGTTAAAGCCCCAGCGGTTGACCTCGTTGAAGGCATTGGCAAAACTGGCGGGGGTGGCCAGTGCGGTGGCGACCTGGTCGCGGTGTGTTAGCAGAGCATAGGCAGTCCACTGCTGGGCGACCAGGGTGGTATCGGCGCCGGCGCCGATCAGCGCCAGAATCATGGTGATGACATCCCACTCATCAAACTTGTCATTTTCCTGTTCTACCTTGAGCATCTCGCTGAGGAAGTCATCCTGCTGCGGAGAGTGGCGCCGCTCTGTCACGATTTCCTTGAGGATATCGATGGCCTGGTTGCACTCTTGCCTGGCACTCTCGCGCTGCTCGTCGGAGATGGTGGGGTTCCAGGTTCGGGTGAAATTGAGGATGACCGGCTTGATCGTATCCCAGTATTTTTCCGGGATGCCGATCATACGGGTGATGGAGATAAACGGGATATGCTCGGCGATGGCGGCCTTGTAGTCGAATACCTCGGGCCGGCCCAGCTGATCGAACAGGCGTTTCACATCGGGCTCGATACGCCGCTGGATCTCGTCCACCACATTGCGGGAAAAAGCGGGGGATACCACTCTGCGCACAAGCCGGTGGTGGTCGTGGTCGGCGACCAGGCTGTGGCCGATCAAGGCCCGCTCGAAATTAGTCCACTGGTCTTCGGGTGGTCTTGGGGGCGCGAACTCCCAGTCGTAGAAATCCGAAGACAGGTACTCCGCTTTCCAGCACGCCATGATGTCGGGCAGCTGGGTCATCATCCAGGCCTGCCAGGGCTCATACCATACCAACTTGCCGCGCTTGGCCAGCGCCAGGCACTGGGGCGCCGGATCATAGGCATATTCAATCGAGTTGGGGTCGAACACTTGTTCCAGTGGGGGCAGCGTTACGGTTGCGCTCATCGTGTCGGTCTCCTGCCAGGGTGCTTATATTATCCTAGATTCCGCAGTTGGACGTTCAAATTTGATTTAAGGTGATGATATGCCTAAAAATAATCAAGTCTGCGTACTCACTTATTGAGTGTATGCCAATACGCTGCATGGTTTCTCGAAAAATCCCATCATGCCAGGTCTTCGTTATCGCTCTTGGCAAGGGTATAGGCCATTACCTGCGAACGACGCCTCGCCTGGCAAGCTGGGATTTCCCGATAATTCCATGCCCAACTGCGGATTCTAGGATTATCCTGGCTATTATTATGAGTAAACCCGCAGCAAAGGTGCTAGTGAAACTGTTGTAATCTTCAAGCACCCATGGCGCTACATAAGCGATACCTTCTGTAGGGCGGAATTTATTCCGCCAACTCAATGCCGTGGCAAAGTGCATTGGCAGAATAAATTCCGCCCTACAAAAAACCATGCCTATCCGGTTAGCACAGGCTCGTCTGGTTCCACTGGATTCGACGAT
>CBDUUA010000277.1:0-3901 GCA_965370135.1 uncultured Cellvibrionales bacterium | reverse complement strand
GTCCATCCCTGGACATAAAAAGCCCGCCGGTTGGCGGGCTTTTTATTGGTTTTTTTAAAAGTGGAAAGTGGTTTACGCCATTTCGTGGCGGACAATATTGCTGAGGCCGGAGAGGCCGTTGAGGGAAGCCCAGCTGTCATTGCGGCCTTCACGCCAGCCACCCATCCATTGTTGCCGGGTTTCACCGCCGGCGTGGGGGCATTGGTCTTTGGCTTTTCCGGAAATTCCGGCGTGGTAGCCTTTGTGATAAGCACGGTCTTTCATATCGCGTTTCTGTCTTTTCATGTTGTTTCCTCTTTATTTTTTACATGCACGATGGAACACAGTCGGCGGCCAGGGAGCACGCCTGCTGATCTCGTTGATAGTAAGATTGCTGTTGATAGGAATGATAGGAGTGATAGAAATGATAGCAATAAAAGAAAGCGGCAACGGAATTGCGCTTTATTGAGACGATAAGCGTTACCACTTCAAGAGCTGTTGTTTTAAGGGCTAGTGTTTTGCCTGATTGTTTCTCTATGGACATATAAGATTCCCTGGAGCGTTAAGTTAACCATGGCCGGCAAGGGAAGTCGACCCGATAGTTTGTGCGGGAATTATTTGCCGGTAAGGGGCAGTGTCAGCAATCGGCGGTGTATGCCCCGTATTTCGGGGCCAGGGCATGCCCTGACAGCGGCGCTTATAAATAAATCGAATTAAAACGTCATGTTTTCAGAACAAAGTAATCTAAAAAAGATGTGCTCGCCCTTCGATATCGCTTTTTTACCCACAAACCTTTACTCGTCGGCGACCGGAGCTGGGACATGGCTTGGCTTTAGCTCGCTGTAAGCTCGGTATCGCGTGCGAATATTGCTGACATATTGCACTGGTTCTATACCGCGAACATAGCCATACCGGGCCTTTTTTGCATACTTTGGTATGGACAGCAACAGCATGGTTTGTTCCACATGATCAAACCAGCGCGTATGATCCTTGCCCAGGCGTCGCGCCAGTGCCTGGGCATCCCGGACATGACCGATGCCGGCGTTATACGCTGCCAATGCAAACCATACGCGATCTTCATCAGACAGCTTTTCGTCAAGGCTTTGTCTCAGCCAGGCCAAATATTTCACCCCTGCGTGTAGTCCGACTTCAGGGTTCTGGATGTCGGGGAGTCCCAGGGACAGGGCGGTTCTCGGCAACACTTGCAATAGCCCTTGCGCGCCGGACCAGGATTGGGCGCTGGGATCGAAACGGCTCTCCTGATAAATTTGTGCTGCCAGCAATCGCCAATCGAACCGGTACTGGCGGGCATAGTGTTTTATCAGCGCATCGAAGGGAGACAGGGCCTCGGACTCAGGCGGTAGTTTCTCCGGAATTTGCCATTTCGCATTGGCGCGAGGGGTGTTGAAATATTTCAGGTAAATCGTGTCGTAGAATTCACTGCGGTATTCCCGGGTGAAAAACTGATTGATGGTCGCCAGCAGCTCGGGGTTGCTTTCTCGTACGGCCCAGGACTGGGGGCGGGGATCGCCGAGACTCAGGGAGCCGACGACATCATCCCGCCAGGTCAATGCCAGATCCAATATATGACTGTCCGCCACGGTCAGGTCAATTGCCCCATTGCCCACCTGGTCGATCAGTTGCTCGGTGTCGAGATATTCACTTGCGGCACGTAGATTGAGGATATGGCCTTTGGCCACGTAACCCTGCAAGGTTTGCCAGTAGGCACTCGATTTGCGCACTGTGATAGCGCGATTGTTCAATTGATCGAGTTCCTCAATGCCTTGATCGGGGCGGCTGACCAGAATTTCGCTGGCGTAGTGATTGGGGCGAGAAAAGGCGATATTAATCGACTCCCGCCAAGGGGTGGGTGTAATAAATGCGGCGGCGATATCCGCCTTGCCCGCTCTCAGCAGCTTGAGGATTTGGCTATAGTCATCGGCGACCACGATGTGCAGGCGCAAGTCGTGATGTTCGGCAAAGCGCCGGGACAGCTCATACTCAAACCCGTACAGCTCTCCCCGCCAGAGAAAGTAACTGGCCATGGTATTGTGCATGGCAACCCGCAAGATCTTGCGCTGTTTGATCGCCTCAAAATCGCCCTGGGAGATAAATTCATGGGGGCCCGCCAGCTTCTCCTTGCTGATAAAGCGATTCAGTTCACTGAGCAGGTTAATCGCGTCGGGGCGCACGCCCCAGGCAATATCGCGGCTGACACTGACCGGCATTACCCCTCGGACATCATCGCGATAGTGGCGCGCCGCGGTCAGGTAGTTGCCATCGGCAATGGTCAGATCCAGTTCGCCACGGGCTAGCTGATCGAGAATATCCTCGCGGTTCAGGCGGCTGTCGATGTGCTCCACCGCCATATCCTGGTACTGTGCTTGTAGCCAGGCGGCAGTGATAGCGAAGGAGGTGCCGGTTTGGACTGCAATGGTTCTGCCGGACAAATCGGATGCAGCAGTCAGCGGGTCTGACGCCCTTGCTACCAGGTATTCCCGGGTATTGTCCAATGGGCGGGTGAAACGAATCAGCTTTTTGCGCCCGGGCAATGCGGTCAGGTTGCTGGCGATAATATCGCCGCGGCCCTCCAGCAGTGCGGGAATCAATTCGCCGTATTCGGCTACCGCAACCATGCGTATGGTGAGCCCTTGCTCCCTGGCGAAGCGCCGAAGCCAGTTGCGGCTGCTTGCCAGGGGATAGTCTCCCCGGGGCAGCTGAGGATTCTCACCCAGGTGAATGAGGATGCGCAATACGCCGCGCTCGCCAATAGTAGAGAGGTCGCCGGTTTCGAGCCAATCGCTTTGAGTTGTGTCCCCCGGGCTGTAGACTGTTGCCGGGATTTGAGGCTCATTTTCCCCGCCGGGTATCGCGACGTCTTGCCGTGACTCACAGGCTGATAACAGTGCAATGACCAGCAGCAGGACGGTGGTGCAAGCGCGAACGGCCGAGCCTGGATTCTGCACTGAGCCGATAGCCGGTTTTCCCCTCATGGACACCCTTTTTATACTGTTTTTATACTGCGTAGTGGAATAGTGAGAATAACATAGGAGCAATAGACGAAGCGTGGATCACACCTATCGACTGGTAATATCCTGCCCGGATCGCGTGGGTATCGTGGCTCGGGTCAGCCAGTTTATCACTGAGTACGGTGGCTGGTTGAGCGAGGCAAGTTATCATTCCGACCGAGAGGCGGCCTGGTTTTTTATGCGCAATGAAATCCTGGCCGATTCGCTGGCGATCAGCGCGGCGGATTTTCGCCAAAAGTTTGCCGAGGTCGCGCAGCAGTTCAATATGTCATGGTATCTACGGGACTCGAGCCAGCGCCAGCGCGTGGTACTGCTGGTCAGTCGCGCCTCTCATTGTCTCGCCGATATACTGCATCGCTGGCATAGTGGTGAACTGGATTGTGACATTCCCTGTGTGATTTCGAACCACGATAAATTGCGCGACATGGTGGAGTGGCACGCTATCCCGTTTTACCATGTTCCCGTCGATCCTGCGGACAAGTCTATGGCCTTCGGGGAAATAGAGCGCCTTATTGAGCACCATGGTGGTGATGTGGTGGTGCTCGCGCGTTTTATGCAGATTATTCCCGCAGACCTGTGTCAGCGCTACTTTGGCAGGATGTTGAATATTCATCACAGCTTCCTGCCGTCCTTTGTTGGCGCCAACCCGTATCAACGGGCGTATGAACGCGGTGTCAAACTGATTGGTGCAAGCTGTCACTATGTCACCGAAGTGCTCGATCACGGCCCGATTGTCGAGCAGGATGTTATCCGGGTAAATCATCGTCACACCACGGAAGACATGATCAGGCTGGGTAAGGATGTCGAGCAGCGGGTGTTGGCCAGGGGGCTGCGGGCTCACCTGGAAGATCGGGTGATGGTTCATGGCAACAAGACCATCGTCTTTGACTAGC
>CBDUUA010000276.1:0-3905 GCA_965370135.1 uncultured Cellvibrionales bacterium | reverse complement strand
TAATGAGGCTGTTAATGAGGCTGCGGCCGATAGCGACTTTGATAGGGTGGTCATAAGGACAAATATCAGGGCAATGACAGGCAAAACCAACCACTACCAGGGTAGACAGAGCAACAGAAAAGCCAGCACCGATCGCAGTGTTCGCATTCTGGAGGCTACCATGCGCATTATTGTTCGCGATGGTATCCGCGGCGTGCGTCACCGTTCGGTGGCAGTCGAAGCTGATGTGCCAGTGTCCGCCACGACCTATTACTTTGAACATATCAGTGACCTTATCAGTGACGCCTTCGTTCTGTTCTATGAACGACAGCGAAAGAACGAGCGTCTGGTGGGTGAAGCCTGCTATCAATTCATCACCGGATACTCCCTCCAGCAGCTGGAGCTTGCGAAAACACGAACCGAAGTAGCGGAGCAGCTCGCCGGCATGATTACCGCCCATATTGAGAGCCAGGTCGCCGACCGGGAAAATCGCATCCTGGAGATTGCCTTTCGGAGCGAGGCGCTACACAATCCGCTGCTGAGAAAATTAGTCGATGCCAACCTGAAGGAAGTCCATTGGCTCATCGAACGATCACTGCGCGAAATCGACTCGAACAACTCAGCCACCGATGCCAGAACCATTACCGCGGTCATCCACCACCTGAAGTACATCTCTACCCTTGCCGATAGCGCTGAATTCAATAGCAATATGGTGTGCAAAACCCTGCTTCGGCTTTTCCGCATGATCACCTGCCGCGAAGCCAGCGACAGGGTATAGCGAGCCCACCCAGGGCTCAATCGCACCGACAGGAGCAGCGTGGACAGTTTTCAACAGACAGCCCTGCTCGACAATCTACAGCGTCTGTGCGTGATCCGGTGGATTTTGCTCGGCGCTATGGCCGTGGCCCTGGCATCGGCCTATGTCTACCAGGTCGATGTGCCCTATGCCGCGCTGTTATTAGTATTACTGTTATTCACCGGCCTCAATATCGCGACCTGGCTACGCAGCCTGCAAGCATGGCCGGTGACCGAACTCGAGTTTCTATTGCAAATCCTGGCGGATATCTTTGGCCTCAGCCTGCTGCTATACCTCAGCGGCGGCGCCACCAATCCGTTCATTTCCTACTTCCTGGTACCACTGTCGATTACTGCTGCCACCCTGCCCTGGCGCTTTACCTGGCTGGTGGCCGTGCTCTGCATTGGCATTTATTCTCTGTTACTGGTGTTTCACCAACCGCTGGCGGTGTTCGCCCTGCACAATCACGGCGCGCCCCGCTTTAACCTCCACATCATCGGCATGTGGGCTAACTTCGCCTTCAGCGCCCTGCTGATTACCTATTTCGTGGTGCGTATGGCGCAGGCTCTGCGCAGCAGGGAGCAATTGCTGAACCAGTTGCGCGAAGAAGATCTGCGGGATGAGCAAATCATGGCGGTGGCGACACTGGCAGCGGGCACTGCCCACGAACTGGGCACACCCTTGTCGACCATGAAAATACTGCTGGAGGAGTTGCAGCAGGACAGCGGCGGCAATGTCGCACTGTCGGAGGATCTCGGCATTCTTGCCCGGCAAGTCGAGGTCTGCCGCTCAACCTTGAAGAAGCTGGTAGCGACTGCAGACCGCAATCGATCCGGCCTCGATACCCACTACCAGGCGGGGGAATACTTTCGAGAACTGATCCGCGACTGGCATCTGTTGCACCCGGAAGCGACACTGAGCCTCGACATCGACCCGCAACTTGATCATCTGCAACTCAGTGGCGACGCTACCCTTAAGCAAGCATTGATCAACCTGCTCAACAATGCCCGCGACGCCAGCCCCACTGCCATTGCCGTCGAGGTGACGGCGAACAGCGCAGGGATTACCATGGTCATTCTGGACGAAGGGCCCGGCTTGCCCAACGATATCGCCGAACAAATCGGCAAGCCCATTATCATCAACAGCGACAGCGGACTCGGCATCGGCCTGCTACTCACCCACGCCACGCTGAACAAGTTCGGCGGCAATGTCACCCTGTACCGCCGCCCCCGACGGGGCACCCGCACCGAGGCCACCCTGCCGGCAACAAGGAAAATCGTTCAACATGCCTGAAAACACGCCAACGAGAATACTTCTGGTCGATGACGACGAGACCTTTTCCGGGGTTTTGTCCCGGGCGCTCACCCGCAGGGGCTATGCGGTCTGCAGCGCCGCCAATTACCAGCAAGCCCTCGATCAAGCAGCAGCACAGCAACCCGGGAGGGCAGTAGTAGACCTGAATCTCGGCGCAACCACCGGCTTGCAGTTGATACCCGAGCTGATGACCCTGTGCCCCGACATCCGCATTTTGATTTTGACCGGCTACTCCAGTGTCGCCACCGCGGTAGAAGCGATAAAACTGGGAGCGATTAACTACCTGTGCAAGCCAGCCAGTACCGATGAACTCATTGCCGCATTCGACGGGCAGGAAGCCAACCCCGGCATCAATATCCCCGACAACCCGCCCTCTATCGAGCGGGTCGAGTGGGAGCATATACAGCGGGTTTTACAGGAAAATGACCATAATATTTCGGCAACCGCCCGCTCCCTGGGCATGCATCGGCGCACCTTGCAACGCAAGCTGCAGAAGCGACCGGTCAAACGATAGGCTGACCGCCTCTGGGCTACGGCACCAATTGGCGCCTATAACACCGAGTAAATAACCAGAATACCTATCGCCAGCGGCAATGCCACCCATGCCCGAATCACCAGCGCGGAGCGATCCAGCCATACCCTGGTCATTCTTTTAATAGTATCGGCGGGGAATACCAGCAGTAGTATGGCGGCAGCGATAAAGAGCACACCCAGCCACCATATCAGTGTGGGAAAGTGAGTAGTATCGGCGCCCATCATCAAAATGCTACCGTTCACCAAACGGATCAGTACGATAGTCATTAAATTTCGCTTCTTGCCGACCCACTTGATCAACTCTTCAACCAGGGACGGGTACATAAAAAATGTCACGCACACGCCGCTGATAAAAATGCCCGAAAGCAGTACCAGAAACTTCATTTGTCTCCCCCTCTCCCCCATTTCGGGATTAATTTGGATTAGTCACATTCGGGTTAAGCACCCCGGCGCGAACGCCGGGATACTATCATAGCCCGATCCAAAGCCGCTAGCGTGAAACAGTGGCCGCCAGCCCGATTGGCACTGACTTAAGCCCAGGGGGTGTCGCAGGCCCCTAAGTTTATGTCATCCCGGAGTTGTTTTGTCCGGGATCCAAGGCCTTCAAAACCGGATTCCAGCCAAAAGAACGCTGGAATGACAGTGGATTTTGCTTAAGTCAGTGTCATTCGCCACCGGCCCCAGTGCGCTAGACCAGCCGGTTGCGGTCGCTGATTTGGGTATTGAGCGTGAGGAAATCGTACAGCACACCGAGTAAAAAAAGCCCCCCTGTGAGCAGGTAAATAATGGCGGTAAACCATTTGCCCATATACAGGCGATGAATGCCGAACACCCCGAGAAAGGTCAACAACAACCAGGCCACCGAATAGTCAACCGGGCCCGGCTCGAAGCGCATATCGGCCTGGTCCGCCATCGACGGAATCAGGAACAGGTCGATAATCCAGCCGACAAAAAACAGGCCAAGGGTAAAAAACCAGATCGTGCCGGTGACCGGCTTGCCATAGTAGAAACGATGGGCGCCGATAAAACCAAAAATCCACAGTAAATAGCCGATCAACAACGAATGGGTTTCATCTGGTTTTTGCATTGGTGTTCCTCGCTTCCCTTATAGGAGCCTGTCTTTGACAAGCGACTATTCCGGCTGTCGACCTTTGTTGGCAGCAATTCGCAGTCGCAGGGCGTTGAGTTTGATAAAGCCCTCGGCGTCTTGCTGGTTGTATGCGCCGTCATCATCCTCAAAGGTTGCGATGCTTTCGTCGAACAGGGAATCGGCTGACTGGCG
>CBDUUA010000275.1:0-3907 GCA_965370135.1 uncultured Cellvibrionales bacterium | reverse complement strand
AAGCTCAGGAGAGACACCCGGTGAAACTGCCACTGGATATCGAACAGGTCAAGGGATTCCTGGCCAAGGAAGAAGGTGTGGCCCTATACCAGGCCGCGACCGAGGCGGCCAGGCTGGGGCCAGTACTGGAGATTGGCAGTTACTGCGGCAAGTCGACTATCTATCTGGGATTGGCCTGTCAGCAACAGGGGACAACCCTGTACGCGCTCGACCACCACATTGGCTCCGAGGAGCACCAGCCCGGTGAAATGTTTCACGACCCGGAGTTGTTCGATGCCTCGATGGCGCGCATGGACAGTTTCAGGGAGTTCCGGCGCAATATCAAACAGGCATCGCTGGAAGACACGGTAGTGCCCCTGGTAGCACCCTCCTGGCTAGTGGCCAGGGACTGGCGCACACCGCTGGGCATGGTTTTTATCGACGGCGGCCACAGCCTGGAAGCGGCATTGACCGACTACCGCAGCTGGCTGGCGCATCTGCGCCCCGGTGGAATTCTGGCGATACACGACCTGTTCCCCAATCCGATCGACGGCGGACAGGCCCCCTACACGATTTATAAGCTGGCGCTGGCCTCAGGACTCTTTAGTCCCATGCCGCAGTGTCAAACCCTCGGCTTGCTCAAGCGGCTGTAACAGTGAGACCCCGGTAAACAAGCCGGCCGCCGGGGTATAGTGGGTCAGAGCATCCGCCGCCAGCAAGATGGCGCCGGAAGTCCAGGTGGGGCGCTCATCGGGCCACATGATGTCTTCAATAAATTGATAGCCGGTCCAAAAAGCCCCCTCCTCGTGGCGCCACTGGTGCAACCAGCTATATAGAGTCACGGCGCGGGCGTGATCCCCCGCCGCCAGCAAGGCCATGACCAGCTCGCAAGACTCGGCTACGGTTACCCAGGGCTCGTCGCTGGTGCAGCGCACGCCCATACCCTCTTCCACAAACTCGCTCCAGCGCTGCTGCAGTCGAGCCTGGGCTTGCTGGCCGGTATACACCCCCGCGAGCACCGGGTAAAACCAGTCCATCGAATAGCGATCCTTGCTCTCCCAGTTGCGATCAAAGCGCTCCGGCTTTTTGCGCAAGGCATCGCCCAGAGCCTGCCGGGCTGCCAACCACTGCGGCCGATGATGACCAAGGGAAACAGCAATATTGTGGGCACACTCGAGACTCTTGTAGATCGAGCTGCAGCCGGTTAACAGGGCGTCTTCCCTGGGGGTACCACAGGCATTCACCGCCCAATGGATTTCACCGTGTTCCGTTTGCAGGCTCAGCACAAACTCGATGGCGCGCTCGACCGTCGACCACATAGAATGTAAAAACGCCGCATCAGAGGTGATCAGGTAGTGATGCCAAACGCCGGCGGCGACATAGGCGACAAAATTGGTTTCCCGGCGCTCGGTGTTTTCGGCCTCGTCCCCACGGTAGGCCGCCCACCAACTGCCGTCTTCCAGCTGAGTTTTCCGCAACCAGTGATAGGCGCGCACCGCCGCATCGTGTTCACCGCCGATGGTCAGGCCCATGGCGGCCTCAACGTGATCCCATGGGTCGAGATGACCGCCATGAAACCAGGGAATAGCGCCGGATGGCTGCTGGCATTCGAGAATGAAGTCGACGGTGGGGCGCAGGTATTCCTGCGGAAACATGCCCCGGCTCAGATAAGGGCCGCTCATGCCGCGCTCTCCTTGTGTGCACTCTTTTTATGAAAATACATGACCACACTTTTACCCATAATCGGGTTGAGCGCTCTCTCCGTGGTTTGAGTCAACCAGGGCTCATCGACGATGTCCCATACCAGCATCTTGTGATACAGATTGATCAGCGGGTTGCTGTCCTGGGTTTCCCAGAACATGCATTTCATCCACCAGAAAGGGGCGTGCAATGCATGGGCCCAGTGGCGATAGTAATAGCGAAAACCGAAGGACTCGATGGCGCTGCGAAATTCCCTGGCATCGAAGATGCGCAGATGACCGCCCTCGCAATCGTGGTATTCCCGGCTGAAAGCCCAGCATATTTTTTCCGGCCAGGAGCGCGGTACGCTGGCACAGAAAGAACCGCCGGGCTTGAGTACCCGCTCGACTTCCGCCAACACACCGCGCCAGTCTTCAATATGTTCCAGCACTTCGGAACAAATCACCTGGTCGAAGGTGTCGTCCGCGAAGGGCAAATTGAGGGCATCGGCACAGGACAGGGCGAGACCCGCCTCCTCGCTCGCGTGTTTAGCCAGCGGCTCAAACTTTTCAATCGTCGTTCTCAGGTCATCCATGCTCAAATCAATACCGAAAGCATGAACGTCCTTATCCATATGGGCGGTTATCGCGTGGCGACCTTCGCCACAGCCCAGATCCAATACAAAGTCGCCGGCCTGTAGACCGAGCCGGTTATAATCAACTGTTCGCATGGCTTCTCAACACTTCCCGATAATAGGTAGTCATCTGCTGCGCGCAACCATTCCAGCAGAAATTTTCCAGAATTCTCGCTCGCCCGGCGCCGGCGAGCTGATCCCGGGTAAGCGGCTCATCCAATAAACGCGCCACCGCCCTGGCGATCGCCGTCGCATTCCTGGGGGGCACCAGCAGGCCAGCATCGGCCACCACTTCAGCCAGCGCGCCACCTGTGGTCGACACCACCGGCACACCACAGGCCATGGCCTCTCCTGCAGGCAAACCAAAGCCCTCGTAGATCGACGGCACCACCACCAGGGTGGCCTCGGCATAGTAATGCACCAGTTTCTCGGTAGAGATACCGCTGACGAAGTGAATATGATCCACCAGGCCCAGGCGCTCAATCAGGCGCTCGGTATCACCCCCCGGCCTGGGTTTGCTCACCATCAGCAGCTCCAGCCCCGGGTATTGCGGCAGCAATTGGGCAAATGCCTCCACCAGGTAGCGCACACCCTTGAGCGGCGCATCCGCCGAAGCGGTCGCCATAATGCGCAGGGTCTTGCGGGTCACGTTCGGCTGCGGGGCAAACACCTCGGTATCGATGCCGTTGTAAACCAGTTGAATACTGTCTGCAGGCATATCAAAGGCGAGCGCAATATCCTGCTGCGACTGTTTCGATACCGTCACCACATGGTGCAGCTTGCGCGCGACTTTCTTTTGCATGGTGAGAAAGCGGTACCAGCGGCGAATCATCAGTTTATGCCACCAGACATCTGCCGCCTTGAGCGCAATCACCTTGTCGCTGGTAATCGGGTGGTGAATCGTGGTGACCAGAGCTTGTCGCTGCTGGATATTCAGCATGCCGTAGGCCAGACACTGGTTATCGTGAATCAGGTCATAGTCACTACCGTGCTGCTGCAAATAGTGATCGACCCGCCGCCCGAAACTCAAGGGCTCGGCAAAGCCCCCCGTCAGCTTGCCAAACCACTCTATCCAATTGCTCCAGTGGCCAAGGTGCCGCGCTCGCACCGACAGCATGCCGTTCTCGTAGATATTCATACCCGGCAATTTGATTAGTTTGACCCGGGGGTCGAGGTGGGGATAGGGCTCCCCGGAGATAACGTCTACCTCATGACCGGCTTCGACCAGGGCCTTGCTCAGGTATTTAATGTAAATACCCTGGCCACCGCCGTAAGGATGACTGCGATAGCCCAATAGACAAACTCGCAGAGGCTTACTCTCCCCTGCGGTCTCTTTCGGGCCCTTAGGTCGGCCATTAGCTAGGCTAATAGGTCGGCTAATAGGTTCAATAGGTATGTCTATCGATTCGATATTGGCAAACTCGTTCGCCTGCGGGCGGGTTGCGGTCCGTTGCGCCTGAATGGTCAACAGTATTCTCCTGCATCCCGCGTCTGGCATGGTGCGGGATTGTCTGCATCAAACTGCGGCTCGCAGCGTCCATTTCGTGAGAAATGAAAATAAAAGGTGCGCGATTCTAGCCTGACTGCCGCAAAAAATCCATTTCGGTTTGTTTA
>CBDUUA010000274.1:0-3910 GCA_965370135.1 uncultured Cellvibrionales bacterium | reverse complement strand
GCTGCGGCTTCGCCACTATTCTAGAACGTCTGGCGCGCTTATACACCCGTTGTTGCTGCCAAGTTGCCGCCAATGTTTTCGATTGCGAGCAATTGCCGGCGTATTTGCTACCGTATTTGCTACAATAGGGCGCCCATGCCACAGGCTGGACTATGCGCTACCTCCTTCATTCCCTGATCACCCGTCAGGCCGATGCCACTCCCGATGCAATCGCCCTGGGTTACCGTGACACCACCATAAGCTATGCAGAGTTGGCGGCAGCGGTCACTGCATTGGCCGCCGGCCTGCAGGGCCTCGATCTCGCCAGGGGTGAGCGAGTGGCGATCTACTTGCCCAAGCTGCCCGAGGCGGTGGTGAGCTTTTTTGCCGCCTCGGCAGCGGCCGCCGTATTTGTGCCCATCAACCCGGTGTTAAAGCCGGAGCAAGTCAGCTATATCCTGCAAGATTGCAATGTGCGCGTGTTGATAACCCAGGCCACTCGCTATGGCCAGTTGCAGGCGCTGTTACCCCATTGTCACGATTTGCAGCATGTGCTGCTGGTCGACGGTGACGCGGCACAGTACCCGGATGGGGTGCTCGGCTATGATGCGCTCTGTAACACCGGGGTTAAGCTGGAGGTATCGGCATGTATCGATACCGACATGGCCGCCATTCTGTATACCTCCGGCAGCACCGGCAAGCCCAAGGGTGTGGTGTTGTCCCACCGCAATCTACTGGCGGGGGCCGATAGTGTCGCGCAGTACCTGGAAAATACCCCGGTCGATAGGTTGTTGGCGGTATTGCCCTTCAGTTTCGATTACGGTTTCAGTCAATTGACGACCGCGTTCTCCGTGGGGGCCAGTTGTTATTTGCTGGAGTACCTGATGCCCCGGGATATTCCCAGGGCGGTGGCGCGCTACGGCATTACCGGACTGGCGGCGGTGCCGCCCCTGTGGGTGCAATTGGCAGAACTCGACTGGTCCGGTGTCGATGCCGGCAGTCTGCGCTATTTCACCAATTCCGGTGGGGCGATGCCGACTGCCACCCTCAAGGCACTGCGCCGCCATTTTCCCGCAGCCAGTCCATTTTTGATGTATGGCTTGACTGAGGCTTTTCGCTCCAGTTTTCTACCGCCCCGAGAAATCGAGCAGCGTCCCACCTCCATGGGTAAGGCGATCCCCAATGCCGAGCTGTTGGTCATCAACGAGGCCGGTGAGCGCTGCGGCCCCCACGAACCCGGCGAGTTGGTGCATCGTGGCAGCCTGGTGGCGATGGGCTACTGGGGTGATTCGGAACGCACCGCTGAGCGGTTTCGACCGGCGCCGCTGCAGGCCGCGGGCCTCCCCATCGATGAGCCGGCGGTATGGTCAGGCGATACCGTCAAGTTGGATGAGGATGGCTTCCTCTACTTCATTGCGCGCAAGGACGATATGATCAAGAGTTCGGGCTATCGCGTTAGCCCCACAGAGCTGGAGGAAGTGCTCTATGCCTCCGGCCTGGTGGCGGAGGCGGCGGCTATTGGTGTGCTCCATCAACGCCTGGGGCAGGGCATTGTGGTGGTGGCAGTGGCGACCTCCGGGCAGCCGCTGGATACGCAGGCCCTGCTGGCCTATTG
Source organism: uncultured Cellvibrionales bacterium (assembly GCA_965370135.1). Taxonomy (GTDB): domain Bacteria; phylum Pseudomonadota; class Gammaproteobacteria; order Pseudomonadales; family JAHEGP01; genus JAHEGP01. Next base: position 2,316 of record CBDUUA010000274.1, on the reverse strand, counting down.
TCGCCAGAAGTTACCCGCGTATATGCTGCCCCAGCAGATCCTTGAGCAGGACGATCTGGCGCGCAATCCCAATGGCAAAATTGATCGCAAGCTGCTGGCGCAGCACTACCGACACGTCTTTAATGACGAGAGTAATGGCGAGAGTAAGGACGAGGGTGATAATGAAGACAAGAGCAAGGACGAGGCGCGATGAGCAAACCCGAGCATGAGCGTTTACAGCGACTACGGCTTCGCGACCATCGGTTGTTGATTGCCGGTCGCTATGCCGCCGATGTGGTGGCTATTGCGGGGGGCTCTCCCTGCTATGTCTATGATCGGGGTGCTACCACCGAAACCGTGCTGGCTCTGCGGCAGGCGATGCCCCAGGCACTGAGCTTGCACTATGCGATCAAGGCTAACCCGATGCCAGCACTGGTCGACCATATGGCCTGCTTGTTAGACGGACTGGACGTGGCTTCACTGGGGGAGATGCAGGTGGCGCTCGCCAGTGGCATGGATGTTGAACATATCAGCTTCGCCGGTCCTGCAAAGCAAGCGGTAGAGTTAGCGGCTGCTGTTGCCGCCGGTATCACCCTCAATGTGGAATCAGTGCTGGAGCTGGAACGGCTGGTGGCGATTGCAGCTGAGCAGGGGCGAAAAGCGCGGGTTGCCATACGCGTCAACCCGGACTTTGAACTCAAGACATCGGGCATGAAAATGGGGGGAGGCCCCAAGCCTTTTGGTATTGACGCCGAGGCGGTGCCGGGGATACTGGCTTCCATGAATCTTGAGCGGCTTGAATTCTGTGGTTTCCATATTTTTTCCGGCTCCCAGAATTTGCAGGCAGAGGCGCTGATAGACGCCCACAACAAAACCTTTGAGCTGGCATCTCGTTTGGCTAACAGCTCGTCTGTGGTGGTGAAAAAAGTCAATATAGGGGGTGGCTTCGGTATTCCCTATTTCCCCGGTGATCCCCGTCTTGAGCTGGATGGGGTGGCGGCCAATCTCGAGGATTTGATGGCGCGACGGGACCCAATACTTGCCCAGGCCGAGATTATCATGGAGTTGGGCCGCTATCTGGTGGGGGAGGCGGGCTACTATATTTGTCAAATTACCGATATTAAGGAATCCCGTGGTCGGGTCTATCTTATGACCGATGGCGGCCTGCACCACCATCTGTCCAACTCCGGCAATTTTGGCCAGGTGATCCGCAAGAATTATCCAGTGGTGCTGGCCGACAAAATTAGCGACGAGCACTGTGTCGATGTCGATATCGCGGGGCCGCTGTGCACGCCGCTGGATATTGTGGCAGCCCGGGTCGAACTGCCGAGGGCGGAGGTCGGCGATTACGTGGTAGTACTGCAGTCCGGCGCCTATGGGGCCAGCGCCAGCCCCCAGGGTTTTTTGAGTCACCCCGCGGTGCGGGAGCTGCTGTTGTGAGTCCTGCCGGCGGTAAAATACGGCCGGCGGTGGTGACGGATTTTGACCGGATCTATCCCCTGCTACAGCAGTTGAACGATACCCGCATGACGCGCAAGGTATGGCAGCGCCTGTTCATTCCATTGTGGCGGGAAGGGGAATTTTGTCCGGGTTACGTGATAGCAGATGGTGAGCGTATTGTCGGTTTCATCGGTACCCTCTATAGCCTGCGGCGCATCAATGGTGTCGAGCAGCGCCTGTGTAACCTGACGAGTTGGATTGTGTTACCCGAGTACCGCCATCGGTCGGTGATGCTGTTGCTGCCGATACTGCGGGATAAATCAGTCACCCTGACCAGCCTCACCTCCAGTCCGGAGGCCTATGAGGTCTATAAGAAACTCGGCTTTTCCGATCTGGATACCGGGGCCCGGGTGATCTATCGCGCCCCCCCCCTGTTGCCGAAGCGCTATCGCCTATACCGCGGCAGTGAGATACTGGAACGCCTCGATCCGCCTTTGCAACAGCTATATCGCGATCACGCCGGCCTGGATCTGGAGCACTGTCTGGTGGAGGGCTATGGCGCTCGCTGCTATCTTGTGCTGGAGCGCAAACGCGGCCGGGCCCATCTGCATTTTATCAGTGAGCCGGACTGGTTTCGCGATCATATTGGTGGTTTTCGCTATCAGCTACTGGCGGCATTGGGTATGAAAACCCTGCAGTTGGATGAGCGTTTACTACAAGGGAAAAAGATTTTTCTAAGTCGGCGCAAGGTGTTCGAACAGCCTAAACAATACCGCAGTGCGAATCTGGCGTGCGAGGATATTGACGCACTGTACTCGGAGCTGGCGGTGCTGGCGACGCCGCCAGGTACTGGCAAGGAGTACTAGAGAGGGTCGGCGCCAAAGGTATCGCACTGCT
>CBDUUA010000273.1:0-3932 GCA_965370135.1 uncultured Cellvibrionales bacterium | reverse complement strand
CCAGATCGAGAATGCCGCTCTCCTGCACCTTGACCATATAGTCAAACAGCGGTGAGCCCTCGGCGATGACTTCCTCCGGTGTCATCTTGTCCAGCAGTTCACCGGTGGGGCGCATGACTTCGGCAGCGAATCGATGGGCGACTTGTTGCACCGCCTGCTCTTCCTCGCTCAGGCCAGCCTCCAGTCCTCGCAATCCCAGAGTCGGTAGATCCAGCTTCTCGAAGGTGAACATGGTGTTGCTCCTGTTTGTGTTGAGTAGGGTTGATAAAGTCAGTAAATAAGATGAATGAATTTCTGTGTTGAAAGAAACTATTCGCTTATTTCAGAATGCGCGCAGCTTACCAGTTGCCGGAGCATAGGCTTTGTCACTAGAAGAAGTTTACTTGTCTTTGCGGTCAAAGGCGGGCAGCTAGCGTTGCCAAGCTGCCAGCAGGTAGGTAGTTTTGGCCGCCACTTGACCGGGAGAGCGGCAAGATATACATTAAGAAATGTATATCATAGGTGTGCATATGAAATATGTATGAATAGTATGAATAGAAAGACGGAGAAAAATCATGCAAGTCTCAAAATGGGGTAATAGCTTGGCCATTCGCATACCCAGCTCTGTTGTCGAAGTGCTGGAGCTGCATGAAGGAGACGACATAGAGGTATTGGTGGCCGATGAGCGCTCGTTCCAACTGCGCAAGAAACCCGGTCATCAAGCCCTGCTTGCTCGATTGCGGCAGTTCCGAGGAAAACTGCCCGCTGACTTCAAATTTGAGCGGGACGAAGCCAATGCACGCGGCTGAGTCATCGGCGCTAACACCGGTATTCCTGGACACCAATGTGCTGATCTACCTGTTATCGGGCGATCCAAAAAAGGCTGACCGGGCAGAGACCATCGTGGCGGCGGGTGGCTTGGTCAGCGTACAGGTGTTAAACGAGATGACCCATATAATGCGCCGCAAGCTCACCATATCATGGGGGGAGATCAACGAAGTCATAACAATTATTCGGTCGATCTGCACCGTAGAGTCTCTCACCATCGACACCCATGACCGGGGTAGGCAAATCGCCAGGCAATATGAGTTTAGTGTTTATGACTCAATGATTGTCGCTTCTGCCCTGCTGGCAGGATGTAAAACCTTGTATTCTGAAGATATGCAACATGGCCAGTTGCTGGAAGATCAGTTGCGTGTCTGTAATCCATTTGCCTGCGCTTAATAGTAGCTGCGGACATTGTGTTCGACGATGTCTTTGTGCCGGAAGGTCATCTGGTGGGCCTTGAAGGTCATGGCCTGAAGGCAGCGTTGACATCACTGACCCTGGGGCGAGTCGGTATAGGCGCCTGTGGTGTTGGTATTGCGCAGGCAGCGTTTGACTATGCCGCAGACTACAAGGAGATACTCAAACACCACGGTGTCACTGTCCAATTGGAGGAGGAGAGCGATGAAGAGCTGGAAGAAGTACTGGAAGGTATTACCTCACTTCGGCGCCATATATTTAGAGCCTCTGTGGGTTTTCCGCCTGAAGGGAACCGGGGAGGCTGAACAATCGAATTCATGCAATCACACCCTCTTGCGCGGCTACAGCCCTGTTTTTAGCAGCATTTTAGCGGGCTGTGTTCTACAATCACCAACAAGCGTCTTGATTGAGCGGTTTTACATCCTGAGGGAAGAGTATGCGGGTCGTTGTGGTTATCTTGGCACTGGTCCTGTCCGCAGCCAGTTGGGGCCAATTTTTTGACGGTAACGAACTCCTGGCGATGTGTACATCGCAGGAACGATCCTTCGATCAGGGCGGTTGTGTCGGCTTTATCGCCGGCGTGTCAGATACCCTCAAGGCTGCTGAAAACCGCCGGGGCAAAACCGAGCGTATCTGCGTACCCGGTCAGGTGACTACCCTGTCGTTGAAGAAAGATGTGATCAAGTACCTCAAACTGGTGCCACAGTTCCATGACTATACTGCCACTTTCCTGGTTGAGCTGGCCCTGAGATCCGCCTACCCCTGCCATAGGCCCGAGATAGCCGATAGCCGCTGATGCCGATCGGGGTCAGCGGCGGCTGAGCAAGAGCGGGCAGGGCATTAAGCTCTTGCTGCTCTTTTGCGCTCGCATGTTCACGCTGCATGTTCTCACTCCCATGATCGATGGCCAGGAAGCCTTACCAGCCCTCGGTTTTGTGCACGTGTTTCCACATGAGACCGGGAAACCAACGCCGCATACGCCAACCCATTTTGGTATCTCTACCGGGGAAGACCCAGAATTCGCCTTTCTCCAGGGATTGCTCGATGGCTTCGAGGATTTCGCTCGGCTCGTGGGAGGAACCGGCGTCCATCATTTTGGGCCAGGCTGTATCGCGGGCCTGTTGCAGCAAGGGTGTTTTCACCACATCCGGGCACACGCACGCAAATTTAACGCCGCTATTCATATTTTCGTGGTATAGCACCTCGGTATAGGCGACGACGGCAAACTTTGAGGCGTTGTAGCCTCCCGCCATTAACAGTGGAAACCAGCCCGCCATGGAGGCGAAGCTGATAAATTCTCCGCGGCCTCGAGCGATCATCGCCGGCAGTGCCGCTTTAGTAATATTGACCAGGCCGCCGTAGTTGATATCCATAATCTTGTGGGTAACGCCGATGTCTTGATCCAATAGCTTGCCAAAGGGCATGATTCCGGCGGCATTATAGAGTCGGTCGATTGGGCCCATTTCTGCTTCGACCTGGAGCACCGTGCGTTCGACAGCTTCTGCATCGGTAATATCTACCGCGAAGCAGCGCATGGCGTCAAAGTCGCGAGCGGTTTCTTCCATGCCGGCTTCATTGAGGTCGAGGATAGCCACTGCCGCCCCGGTATTGGCACAAATCTGCGCCGCCAGTCTGCCCATGCCGCTGCCGCCGCCGGTGACCAATGCAACTTGTCCTTGGTACGCCATATTGTGCTCTCCTTTGTGGATGTTGGGGTATATTATCCTGGATTCTGCAGTTGAATGCTTGATTGCGAGTCAAGGCTTTGGCTGCTTTTTTGATACAGGCTGGCAAACTGCAAACGCTGCAAGCTGCCAATCAACTCAATCTATCGAGGTTCCGGGTTTTCAGAAGAGTGACAAGGTGCTCGACTCTGTGAGAAAATCTTGCTTCGTAAACCAATAAAACAAGGAGATAGTGAGTCTATGGAACCGTACCCGCACATTTATAAAGTAGGCAGCACTGCCAGTACCCATAGCCCGGTGACCCTCAGCTGTGAGGGCGTCGCCGATTTGCTCTCGGTGGCGCCAAAGCAGTTTGGCGGTACCGGTGAACACTGGAGCCCCGAGGACTTATTGGTGGCTTCGGTGGCAGATTGCTACATCATGTCATTCAAAGCGCTGGCGCAGCACTCCAAGCTCGATTGGGATTCGATTCAGTGTGATACTGTCGGCAAGCTCGAGCGGATTGAGAAAGTCACCAAATTTACCGAGTTTGATTTGACCGTAGCACTGGCTATCCCGGAGCAGGCCAGTCGATCAATGGCGGAGCGGCTGGTACAAAAAGCCAAGCAAATATGCCTGATTACCAATTCCCTAAACGCGCAGTGTACATTGCAAGCCGAGATCATGGGCGGCGAATAATCAGTCGCTGCCCGGAGGATCTAACAATAACTGGTAGTCGCGCTGAATCGAACCATCGGGCCAACTCAGCTTGAGGGTAAAACTGACATAGGGTTCGTTGATGGGCTCCCGGGTAGTCAGTTGAATAACCCGGGCATTGCCGGACTGAGCCAGTGATAGGCGTACCGCCCTGGCAGACGACTCAGAGACTCCCGACAGCTTCATGCTGATTTGCTCAGCAGACCACTCCTGTGCCTGGATGAGTGGTATTTCCGCTCTCAGTGGCTGACCGAGTGCAGATTGTTGCACCAATTCCCCCAAGCTTACGGCTTGTGCCGTATGCGCTAACAGCAGCAGCCACAGGGC
>CBDUUA010000272.1:0-3946 GCA_965370135.1 uncultured Cellvibrionales bacterium | reverse complement strand
CCGGGCCGGACACGGCGCGGCAGCAGCCAGAGGTAGCTTCATGAGCAATATCCCTACAGAATTAAAATATGCCCACACCCACGAATGGGCGAGGTTGGAGACCGATGGCACGGTGACCATTGGCATATCCGACCATGCCCAGGACGCCCTGGGTGATGTGGTGTTTGTCGAGTTGCCGGAGGTGGGTACGGTTTTTGCTGCCGGTGACGAGGCCGCTGTAGTGGAGTCAGTTAAAGCCGCCTCCGATATCTATGCCCCTGTAGGTGGCGAGGTCATTGCCGCCAACAGCGTGCTGGAAGACAGCCCGGAGACCATCAACGAAGACGCCTATGGTGACGGCTGGTTCTTGCGCCTCAAGCCCGAAGACAGTGCCGAACTGGAGCAGTTGCTCGACGCTGAAGCCTACCAGCTACAGTGTGAAGAAGAGTAAGTGCCATTCGTGTCCTATACAGCTTGTCTTTTCAGTGGCTCAGGGGCTGGGCGCCGGCTCCCGCAGGCTGATCACCGGCCAGTTCAGACGCTTGGCATACTTGCGCAAGGTGTCGTCAGGGTCGACCGCGACCGGATGCGACACCAGCTTTAGCAGCGGCAGGTCGTTATGTGAATCGCTGTAAAAATGGCTGCCTTTGAGCGACTGTCCGTTGTCGCGCAGCCACTGGTCAAGGCGCTTGACCTTGCCCTCACGATAGCAGGGAGTGCCCTTGATCTTGCCGGTGAAGTGCTTCTTCCTGATGTTTCCCTCGGTGGCAATTAACTCCTCGACCTCCATCGCCCGGGCTATAGGGCCGCTAATAAAGCGATTGGTTGCCGTGATAATTACCAGCACATCTCCTTTCTTACGGTGTTTTCTCAGTAGCCGATCGGCTTTTTGCAGGCGCATGGGGCGGATTTTAGTGGCCATGAATTCCCGGTGTAGTGCGTCGATTTCGTCCAGGTTAAAGCGGCTTACGGCTTCCAGTACGAACTCCTGGTAGGCAACGATGTCGAGTTCACCGCTCTGGTAAGCGCGATAAAAGGCCTCATTGGCGCTGCGGTAGTTATCGCTGTCCACCAGACCTTTATCGGCCACGAACTGGCCCCAGGCGTAGTCGCTATCGCCGTTTAGCAAGGTGTTGTCGAGATCAAATATTGCCAGTGGCATAAGATGCAGCTCCAGTCTTAAACAAGCAAGCGGCCGGCTAGCATAAACCTTGTGCTGCTGATGAACAAACATTTGCTGCCGGCAAAGTTGGCCTCGCTGGCGGTTTGTGGAACAATGAAGCATTCGAGTGTTTGAAGGGATTTCCTGGCGCCATGGTCGACAACGACGGTTACAGACCCAATGTGGGCATTGTGCTGGCTAATAGCGGCGGTCAATTGCTGTGGGCAAAGCGTGTGGGCCAGGATGCCTGGCAGTTCCCCCAGGGGGGTATCAATGCTGATGAATCGCCGCAACAGGCGATGTTGCGCGAGCTGCGGGAAGAGGTTGGCCTGCTGTCTCACCAGGTCGAAGTCGTGTCCTGCACCCAGGGCTGGCTGCATTATCGCCTGCCCGAGCGCATGGTGCGGCGCAACCGCGAGCCGCTGTGTATCGGGCAAAAGCAAAAGTGGTTTTTACTGCGCATGTTGGCGGCAGACAAGGAGGTTAGTTTTCATCACAATGAGCGGCCCGAGTTTGATCATTGGCGTTGGGTCAGTTACTGGTATCCGCTGGGTCAGGTGATCTTCTTCAAGCGGGAAGTGTATCGCCGCGCCTTGCTGGAGTTGGCGCCTCGACTGCATGCCGGAGTCTCCGGATCCAAGGATCGCTATGCTTGATTCCCTTCGTCGAATTGTTCAGGAAGTAAATGCTGCGGTCGATTTGAGTGCGGCGCTGGACGTAATTGTCCTCAGGGTGTGTGAGGTGATGGGCGTCGAGGTCTGCACCGTATTCTTGCACGACTCGGCCACTGATCGCTATGTTTTCATGGCCACCGAAGGTCTCAACAAGGAGCAGGCCGGCAAGGTCAGCCTGGCCCGGGATGAGGGCCTGGTAGCGCTGGTGGCCAAGCGGGAAGAGCCGGTCAATCTTGAGGAGGCAGAGACTCACCCCAGTTTTCACCACCTGCCAGATATCGGTGAAGAGGCTTATAGTGCTTTTCTTGGCGTTCCCATCATTCACCGCCGGCGGGTGCTGGGGGTACTGGTGGTGCAGCAGCAGCGGCGCCGTTTCGACGAGAGCGAAGAGGCTTTTCTGGTCACCCTGTCGGCCCAGCTAGCGGCGCTCATTGCCCATGCCGAGGCCACCGGCGTGATGTTCAAGACCGGTGTGGGTGGTGTCCGCGGCACCGCCACCTTTCATGGTATCGCGGGCGCACCCGGCATTGCCATTGGCGAATGCCTGGTGGTAAGCAAGACGGTGGAACTCAATACCGTACCGAGTCGCCCCTGCGCCGACCCGGAGGCGGAAGTCATTTTCTTTCAGCAGTGTCTGGCTCGCGTGCGCGATGATATTCGCGATTTGGCACAACACATGGAACCCCAACTGCGGCCAGAGGAAAACGCGCTGTTCGATGTCTATCTGAGCATGCTCGATGACAAGGCGCTGGGCCAGGAAGTCATTGATCGCATCCGCGGGGGCGAGTGGGCCCAGGGCGCATTGTGCCAGGTCATGCTGGAGCATGTGCGCACCTTCGAGCGGATCGAGGATGCCTATCTGCGGGAGCGGGCGATCGATGTCAAGGATCTGGGGCGTCGAGTACTCGGTTATCTGCAAGAGGCGTCGGTCGACGATCGTGAATACCCCGAGCAGACGGTGCTGGTGGGGGAGGAACTTACCGCCTCGATGCTGGCCGAGATACCCGAGGGGCGGTTGGTGGCGCTGGTGTCGGTGCGCGGTTCGGTCAACAGCCACCTGGCGATTATGGCTCGCGCCCTGGGTATTCCCACGGTGCTGGGAGCGGTAGATATTCCCTTCACTCGCCTGGATCACCAGAAGGCTATTGTCGATGGCTTTTCCGGCGATGTCATGTGCAATCCTTCGGCGGAGCTAATTGAGCAGTATCGTGTGCTAAGAGATCAGGAGCTGCAATTCAATACCGGCCTCAAGGCCCTCTGCGACGAGCCCTGCGATACCCTCGACGGTCAGCATGTGACGCTGATGGTCAATATCGGCTTGCTCACCGAGGTCAGTCGCTGCCTAAAGCGGGGGGCTGAAGGTGTCGGCCTGTATCGCACCGAGATTCCCTTCCTGCTGCGGGATCGCTTTCCCAGCGAAGAGGAGCAGCGGCGTATCTACCGTGAGCAGCTGGAGGGTTTTCACCCCATGCCGGTCACCATGCGAACCCTGGATATCGGCGGCGACAAGTCGCTGCCCTACTTCCCCATCAGTGAAGACAACCCCTTTCTCGGCTGGCGCGGAATCCGCGTGACCCTGGATCACCCCGAGATCTTCCTGGCCCAGGTCAGGGCGATGATGAAGGCCTCTGAGGGGCTGGACAACCTGCGCATTATGTTGCCCATGATCAGCAGCATATCCGAGTTGGAAGATTCGCTGAAATTATTGTACCGGGCCCACGACGAGTTGCTGGATGAAGGTTTAAAGCCGCTGCTGCCGCCGATCGGTGTCATGGTGGAGGTGCCCGCCGCCGTTTACCAGGCGCGGGAGTTGGCGCGACAAGTGGATTTTCTGTCGGTGGGCAGCAATGACCTGACCCAGTATCTGCTGGCGGTGGATCGCAACAATGCCCGGGTTGCGGATCTCTATCACTGCTATCACCCCGCAGTGATTCATGCTCTCAAGGAGGTGGCCGACGCGGCCCACGCAGAGGGCAAACCGGTATCAATTTGCGGTGAGTTGGCGGGCGACCCCGGTGCGGCATTGATGCTCATGGCGATGGGCTATGATTGCCTGTCTATGGGGGTCAATAGTCTGGCCCGGGTCAAGTATGTGGTTCGCCAGGTGACTGTGGCCCAGGCGCAGCAGTTG
>CBDUUA010000271.1:0-3948 GCA_965370135.1 uncultured Cellvibrionales bacterium | reverse complement strand
TTTGCGACCATCTGGCTGGCAACAAAGGAACCGGTGGCGCTGGTGCACGACGATTACTACCAGGAAGGCCTGTCGGTAAACCGTGACCTGGCCAAGGATCGAGTCGCCAATGAACTGAATTTGTCGACGCAGTTGAGTTTTGATAGCTCCGCCCACAGTACCGTCGCCGTGGTCAGTGGCCAGTACCGTGGCACAGAATTAAAGCTGGCGTTTATCCACCCCGTCAAAATCTCTCTGGATCAGTCCATCATGCTGCAAAAGCAAGCGGACGGCAGCTTTCGCGGCCCGCTGCCGGTTACACTGGATCGCTGGTATCTCGAGTTGGAGAATGCCGGTTCCGCCGCAAGCTGGCGACTCAAGGGTGAGATCGATCTGCGCAAAAGCCACACCGTCCTGCTGCAGCCCGACTAGTACAGCCTATGGCCGGCCCCCCTGCCTGTTACCACTGCGGACTGCCCGCCGACAGCGCGCGGCGCTTCGACCTGGAACATGGCGAGCAAACCCTTTCGTTCTGCTGCCCGGGCTGCCGCGCAGTCGCCAGGACTATCCTCGACAGCGGACTGGGCAAGTACTACGACTATCGCAGCGAGACCGCCAGCCAGGCCGAACAAAGCGCTGAGCCACTCGACTTCAGCCTCTATGACCGGGAGGAGTTCCAGCAGGATTTTGTCAGCGGCGACTCACAGCAAAAAACAGCCCTGGTCACTATCCAGGGCATCAGCTGCGCTGCCTGTACCTGGCTAATCGAACAGCGCCTTGGCAAGGTCAATGGTATTGATAGCGTTCACGTCAATCTGGCCAAGCATCGTGCCAGCATTAGCTGGAACCCGGAGCGGCTCAATCTTTCCCGTATCTTCGACGCCATCGACGCCATCGGCTATACCCCCAGCCCCTATTCCCAGGATCGCGAAGAACAATTACTCGACGCCGAACAGCACCTGGCCCTTAGACGCCTGGGAGTCGCCGGCATCGGCATGATGCAGGTAGGCATGTATGCCATCGCCCTCCACATCGGCGCGCTGCAAGGTATTGCCGACCACTACCGGGACTTTATCCGCATCGTCAGCTTGATCGTCGCCACGGCCGTGGTGTTCTATTCGGCCCGCCCTTTCTTTGAGGCGGCCTGGCGCAATATCAAGAATCGCAGTCTGGGCATGGATGTGCCGGTTGCCATCGCCATCGGTCTCGCCTATGTCGCCAGTTGCTGGGCAACATTCAACGGCGGCGCCGACGTCTATTTCGACTCGGTAGTCATGTTCACCTTTTTCCTGCTGGGCAGCCGCTATCTGGAAATGCGGGCGCGCCACCGCAATCATTTACTATCCCAGGGCCTGGCGGCATTGAAACCCCGCTACGCCTGGCGCCTGCCCGGTGGACAGCAGCCAGCGGTGCAAATACCCACGACTGAGCTGGCGCCCGGCGATCATATCCTCATTAAACCCGGTGAAGCCATCCCTGCCGACGGCATCATCCTCGACGGCAGTAGCAGTATCGATGAGTCGACATTCAGCGGTGAATACCTGCCGGTGCCAAAGCAATCCGGTGATACCGTCACCGCCGGCAGTATCAATGCCGACGGCTTGCTAACTGTTTGCGTGACAGAGACAGCAGAAAATACCCGTCTCGCACTGATAACCCGCTTACTCGAACGCGCCCAGCAGCACAAACCCCCCGCAGCCCAATTGGCTGACCGCCTGGCCTCGGTATTTGTCGGCACCGTGCTGTTATGCGCCGCCCTGGCCTGCGCTTACTGGTTGCAGCACAGCCCCGATCGGGCACTCTGGATCGCCCTGTCGGTACTGGTAGTCAGTTGCCCCTGCGCACTGTCACTGGCAACCCCCACCGCACTGACAGCCGCACTGGCAACCCTCAAGTCCCGGGGCGTATTGCTGAGTCGCGCCACCATGCTGGAACAGCTGCCCCAGGCCACGCTATTCGCTTTCGACAAAACCGGCACCTTGACCAGCGGCCGATTGGAACTGCGCCAGACCCGCGTATTGGGCGACCAGGGGGAAGCGTACTGTATCGCCATAGCCACAGCCCTGGAACATTTTTCCAATCACCCCATCGCCGGCGCCTTTGTCGGCGACTCGCCGGGCAGAGCCAACACCCTGTCGGTGACAACACCCCAGGTCGTCAGCGGCAAGGGGGTAAGCGGCACTATCGACGGTACCGACTATCGTATCGGTAGCTGGCAATTTGCCGGCAGCAGCGAAAAGGCTGAGCCACTGCTGGCTGCCGGCGACAACCCTTTAGTCTATTTACGCTCGGAGCGACAACTGCTGGCGGCGTTTATTTTTGATGACCCCCTCAGGCCATCGGCGCCTGCGGCACTCGCCGCCCTGCGCCAGCGCGGCTTCGCCACAGTGATTGTATCCGGAGATTCATCAGCGGCGGTGCCCGCGGTAGCCGCAGCTACCGGGGTCACTCAGTACCACAGTGGCCTGTCCCCAAGCCAGAAGCTGGATAAGATCCAGCAGTGGCAACAACAGGGCCAACGAGTGGTCATGGTAGGAGATGGCGTCAACGATGTACCGGTGTTGGCCGCGGCGGATATGTCCGTCGCCATGGTCAACGCCAGCGAACTGGCCAAGGCCAGCGCCGACTGCCTGCTGTTATCCGGAAACCTGAACCGCTTGTTGACCACCCTGGATGTCGCGATAAAGACCCGACACATCATCGTGCAAAATCTGGGCTGGGCCTTGCTGTATAATAGTGCGGCCATACCGCTGGCAGCCGCCGGCATGATTGCGCCATGGCTGGCGGCTATTGGTATGTCATCCAGCTCACTGATCGTGGTCGCCAATGCACTGCGCTTGAACCGAACCCCCTGATACGCTACGGAGACAACAAGCCCATGGATAGCCTGCTTATTCTCATTCCTATCGCACTGCTTTTCACCGGCATTGCCGTGGCGGCATTTTTTTGGGCGGTCAATACCGGTCAATACGACGACCTCGACCGGGCCGCCAGGGACATCCTGTTTGACGATGACCAACCGGCTCATACCAGGGAACCGTCGGAACAGGCGGAAAGCGAAGCACAAAGACCGGAATAATGATCAACACCGCTGACGCCATCGCAGCAATGACCATTGGTTTGATGGGTAGCGCCCATTGTGCCGCAATGTGTGGCGGTATTGCCGGGGCACTCAGTCTCGGCGTCGACCAGCATCGAACACGCCGCCTGACCACCATCACCGCATTCCACATCGGCCGCATCACATCCTATGCCATTATCGGTATGGCTCTCGGTAGCCTGATGGTTTCAGCCACCGAGCACATTAAACCGCTATCCATTACTTTACGAATCCTCGCTGGCGTGCTGCTGGTAGCAATGGGGCTCTATGTCGGCAGTTGGTGGGCCGGCCTGGCATCCCTTGAGCGCCTGGGTGTGCCGCTGTGGTCTCGATTGCAACCGCTGACCAAAAGATTGCTGCCGGTAAAATCCACCGCCGGTGCGCTGGCCCTCGGCGGCCTCTGGGGCTGGCTGCCCTGCGGTCTGGTCTATAGCGCGCTGAGTTGGGCGGTAACCGCACCGAGCACGCTGGAGGCATCTGCCAGAATGCTTTTTTTTGGTGTCGGCACCCTACCCGCGATGCTCACCATGAGTATTGCTGCCGACAGCAGCCGGCGCCTGCTGCAAAAAAGGGCCACTCGACGCGCCGCCGGAATTCTACTGATAGGCTTCGGCCTATGGACCTTGATAACACCGATACAACAATTGACCGGCAACCACTCCATGTCCGGGCATCAGCACCAACACTGAAAATTTATCGAGCGAAGCCGCCCGGGGGCGACAAACTGGCTGGTCGCAGCCTGTCTTGCAGCTTACTTAGCCTTTGATATGCGTCAATGCAGCGATTGACCACAGACCTATACTGCTGACATCGAAAATACGACAGAACTACTACGGATAGACTCCAGATAGTCTCTAGATAAAATATGG
>CBDUUA010000270.1:0-3951 GCA_965370135.1 uncultured Cellvibrionales bacterium | reverse complement strand
CAGCAACTCACCAGGCCGACGGCGCCGCCAAAAGCGGCGCCCTGCACCCGGGCAATGGTGGCCTGGGGCAGGGTATTGAGGGTCTGCATCAAGTTGGCCAGTGCCCTGGCGTCGCGCAGATTGTCCTGGTAGTTGTACTCAGCCATGCGCTGCATCCAGCCGAGGTCAGCGCCGGCGGAAAAATTGCGACCTTTTGAGGCCAGTATCATCACTCGCAAGCTCGGGTCGGCGGCCACGTGCTCACAGGCCGTGGTCAGTTCGGCAATCATGCCGTCGTCAAAGGCGTTGTGCTTGTCGGGGCGATTGAGCCACAGGGTGGCGACGTGCTTGCTATCGATGCTGAGCTCAACAGTGGCTTCGTTCATGGGCTGTGCTCCATCATGGGCTGTGCTCCATAGAGAGGACTCCATTGTCCAAATAATGGTGCTTGAGAGGTGCCTGCTTACATCCTGAATACGCCGAAGCGAGTATCGTCTATCGGCCGGTTTAGCGCCGCCGACAATGCCAGCCCCAGTACCATGCGGGTGTCAGCGGGGTCGATAACGCCATCATCCCACAGCCGCGCGGAGGCGTAATAGGGGTGGCCCTGTTGTTCGTAGGTATCGAGTACCGGCTGTTTAAATGCCGCCTCTTCTTGCTCGCTCCAGCTCTTGTCCTGTTTTTTCAGTTGCTCGCGTTTGATTTGCGCCAATACCCCGGCCGCCTGCTCCCCCCCCATGACCGAGATGCGGGCATTGGGCCACATAAACAGGAAGCGAGGGTCGTAGGCCCGACCGCACATGCCGTAGTTGCCGGCGCCGAAGGAGCCGCCAATCAATACCGTGAGTTTGGGCACCTGGGTGCATGCCACCGCCGTTACCAGCTTGGCGCCGTGCTTGGCGATGCCGTCGGCCTCGTATTGCTTGCCGACCATAAAGCCCGAGATATTTTGCAGAAACAGCAGTGGGATTTTGCGCTGGCTGCACAGCTCGACAAAATGGGCGCCTTTCTGGGCGGACTCGGAAAATAAAATACCGTTATTGGCGACAATACCCACGGGATAACCCCAGAGCCGGGCAAAACCGCACACCAGGGTGGTGCCGTATAGCGCTTTGAATTCGTCGAACTCAGAGCCGTCGACGATGCGGGCAATGACTTCGCGGACATCATAGGGTCGGCGGCTATCGTCGGGCACGATGCCGTATAGCTCGCTGGCCGGGTACAGCGGCGCCACCGGCTCGCGCAAGTCCAGCTCGATCGGCTTGACCCGGTTGAGGCGGCCCACGGCCTGTCGCGCCAGTTGCAGGGCGTGGCGGTCATTCTGGGCATAGTGATCGGCGACGCCGGAGGTGCGGCAATGGACATCGGCGCCACCGAGTTCTTCGGCGCTGACCACCTCACCGGTAGCGGCTTTGACCAGCGGCGGCCCGGCCAGGAAGATGGTGCCCTGTTGTTTGACGATAATCGACTCATCGGCCATGGCGGGTACATAGGCGCCACCGGCGGTACAGGAGCCCATGACCACCGCGATCTGTGGAATATTCCTGGCCGACATATTGGCCTGGTTAAAAAAAATGCGACCAAAATGGTGTTGATCCGGGAACACCTCTTCCTGGCGCGGCAGATTGGCGCCGCCGGAATCCACCAGGTAGATGCAGGGCAGGTGGTTTTGCTCGGCGATGGCCTGGGCCCGCAGGTGTTTCTTGACCGTCAGCGGATAGTAAGTGCCGCCTTTGACGGTGGCATCGTTGGCGACGATCATGCACTGCTGACCGTTGACCCGGCCGATACCGGTGATGATGCCCGCGGCAGCGACCTGTTCATCGCCATACGCCTGGTAGGCCGCCAACTGTGACAATTCCAGGAAGGGCGAGCCCTTGTCGAGCAACTCGTTGATGCGATCCCGGGCCAGCAGCTTGCCGCGTTGCTGGTGGCGCTGGCAGTATTTCTCGCCACCGCCCATTTTGACGCGCTCAATCAGGCTGCGCAGCTCAGCGCACTGCTGCTGCAAGGCGTCGCGATTGCGGCTGAACTCCTCGCTGCGGGTTTCGATGTTGGATGTAATGGTGGCCATGATGGTACTCCTTAAAGGCCTATGCCGTATCCTTAAAAAGTTCACGACCGATCAGCATGCGGCGGATCTCCGAGGTGCCGGCGCCGATCTCGTACAATTTGGCGTCCCGCAGCAGTCGCCCGGCAGGGAATTCATTGATATAACCGTTGCCGCCTAGCATTTGAATCGCATCCAGCGCCATTTGGGTCGCGTGCTCCGCGGTAAACAGAATCACCGCGGCGGCATCTTTGCGGCTCTCCTGGCCCCGGTCGCAGGCGCGGGCGACAGCGTAGAGATAGGCGCGGGAGGCATTGAGGTGGGTGTACATATCGGCGACCTTGCCCTGTATCAACTGGAACTCGCCGATGCTCTGGCCGAACTGCTGGCGGTCGTGGATATAGGGCAGCACCAGGTCGAGGCAAGCTTGCATGATGCCGACAGGCCCGCCGGACAACACGGTGCGCTCGTAGTCGAGGCCGGACATCAGCACTTTGACGCCCTGGTTTTCCCCGCCCAGGATATTCTCTACCGGCACCTGGCAGTCCTGGAACACCAGTTCGCAGGTATTGGAGCCACGCATACCTAATTTGTCGAGTTTGGGCGAGCGGCTGAAGCCGGCCCAATCCCGCTCGACGATAAACGCGGTGATGCCGCGGGAGCCGGCCTGGATATCGGTTTTCGCATAGATAATATAGGTATTGGCGTCGGGGCCGTTGGTAATCCACATCTTGCTGCCGTTCAGCACATAGTGATCGCCGCGTTTTTCGGCGCGCAGTTTGAGGCTGACAACATCGGAGCCGGCATTGGCTTCTGACATTGCCAGCGCACCGATATGCTCGCCACTACAGAGCCTGGGCAGGTACTGCTCCCTTTGCGCATCGGTGCCGTTCTTGTAGATCTGGTTGACGCACAGATTGGAGTGAGCGCCGTAAGACAGCCCCACCGAGGCAGAGGCGCGGCTGATTTCTTCCATGGCAATAGTATGCGCCAGGTAGCCCAGGCCGGTGCCGCCGTATTGTTCCGATACGGTCAAACCCAGCAGGCCCATATCGCCAAATTTGCGCCACATATCCATGGGGAAGGCATTGTCCGCGTCAATTTGCCGGGCCCGGCCTGCCAGCTCTGCCTGGGCGAACTGCTGCACCGAATCCCGCATCATCGACACGTCATCGCCGAGATCAAATTGCAGGCTTGGATAGCTCATGGTCATGGTGTCTTCCTTTCAGCCCTTGGCGGCTGTTTTACTGTGGGTCTGCAGTGCGTCGTTGCAGCGCTGCCGCACCTCGTTTAAATCTCTCTGCATACCGGCGATGTCGCGTAGTTGGCGCTGTAGCAGGGCTTCTTTGTCTTCAATTTTTCGTATCAGGCGCTGCAGTTGATCGACATTGCCGTGGGCCGGGTCGTACATGTCGATCAGGTCGCGGCTCTCCTCGAGGGTGAAGCCCAGGCGCTTGCCCCGCAATATTAGTTTCAGCCGCACTTGATCGCTTGCGCTATAGATTCGCTGCTGGCCCTTGCGTGCGGGAGCCAGCAGGCCTTTTTCTTCATAGAAGCGAATGGCCCGGGTGGTAATGGCGAATTCCGCAGCAAGTTCCGAGATGCTATAGCTTTGATCAGGCATGGTGGCTCGCGCAATGCTGGCGTAGTGTGCAAGTAGAGGCAAAATAGTACATCACCTTTACGTTAACGTCAACGTAATCGACGCCGCCGAGGTATTGGCGTGCAGTATCTCGGATTGGTTGGTAAAGTCTGGCGGAATGCTTCGCGACCCGACTTGCGGATAAAGCCCGTGCTTTGGATGGAGGGGCAGGAGCCTGTCGGATTTAGGACTGATCTACTGCGGAAAAGCGACAGCGCATCCACCTTGCTGCCTGATAACAAAACATTGGGGTCAAGACGCTCATTGCCCCTATCCCCGG
>CBDUUA010000269.1:0-3954 GCA_965370135.1 uncultured Cellvibrionales bacterium | reverse complement strand
AAGCCCGATGTAATAATGATGACGGTGCTGGTGTTTTTCACCGGAACTTTATTAACTGCGACGGTACAAGCACTTCTTATATAGTTAATTGAGTTAATTGCCCCATGATGCCCAAAATGCCATCGGGCATCATGCCCACGCCACGTTGTACCCTCTGTCCACGTCGTACCCTCTGTCCACGTCGCACCCTCTTTCCCTGAGCTGATACCTTTCGGCTTTTAAGCTCCTCTCGCTATTGCCTGAAATTTCCTGGGTGAACCGTGTACCTCGCGGCTGCCATGACGGCCGAGATTTGTTGCCAGCAGCAGGGCTTTATCGGTGGCTACCCCGGCTACCGGCACATCCCAGGGCTCCCTCGGCAACGCGGGGACTTGCTGCAGGTGATGGGCCAGGCCGATAAGCAGGGGTTGACTGCGTCGCCGGCGAGTTTGCTTGAAGGCGAAGGTTCGGTCGTAAAAACCACTGCCCATGCCAAGACGTCCCCCTTTGGCATCAAAAGCCACCAGAGGTAGTAGCACCAGGTCGAGTTGGCTCAGGGCGATGCACGCCGCCGGCAGCGCTCGAGGTTCCGGTATGCCGAATTGATTGGGGCGCATGCTGGTCAGCCCCGGGCGAAAGCGCACGAACTGCAATGCCGCGCCCTTGAGTACCGGCAAATAAATGTGTTTGCCCTGGCGGTGAGCGCGGTGCAGCAGGGGCATGGGATCGATTTCGCCGTCGCAGGGCAGATAGGCGGCGATTCGATGGCTGCGCTGGAATAGCGGCTGTTTTTGCAGTCGGGTGGCGAGGGTCAGGGCGGCATTGAGTTGCCGGCTTGCGCTGAGTTGCCGGCGCCGGGCGCGCATCAGTTGGCGTAGGGCGGTTTTATCAGTCATGGGTTGCGGACAGGCATTCTGAAAGTAAAATCCCCGAAGTATCGCTGTCGGCTTGGCCTTGAACCCAGGGTTCAAGGTGGTGGTCCAGCCCTACCTTTAGGCTTTCCGTCGTGCGGACATGCTCACCAGTATTGCAAAAGGACCCCCGTGCAGAAGTTTATCGGCTCAAGGACTGTCGCCGGCGGGCGAGTACTCCAGGGACTCATTCGATTA
This sequence comes from uncultured Cellvibrionales bacterium, assembly GCA_965370135.1. GTDB lineage: Bacteria > Pseudomonadota > Gammaproteobacteria > Pseudomonadales > JAHEGP01 > JAHEGP01. The sequence continues at coordinate 2,866 of CBDUUA010000269.1, read as the reverse complement.
TAGCCGATGGCCTGGCGAATTGCAGTTGTTATAGACAGCTTTATAGCTGGCTGAACCGGTTCAGGGCATCATCGATTTTCTGGCTCATCTTTTTGATGCTGGCATCCTGCGCGGGATCGGCTGCGGTGGTGGCTTCCGGGCCGTGTAGCAGATCGTTGGTAACATTGAGCGCTGCCATGACCGCAATGCGGTCGGAGCCCACCACCTTGCCACTACTGCGAATACTGCGCATGCTGTTGTCGAGGTGCCGGGCGGAGATCGACAGCAAGGCCTCTTCATCGGGATTACAAGCGACCTGGTAGTCTTTGTCCAGAATTCTGACGCTGACGGTTTTTCGGGTTTGGGTCACGATTCTTGCTCCAGGGATTTGAGCCGGGAAATCATATTGTCAACCCGGGATCGGGCCAATTCATTTTTCTCCCGCAGCGTGACGCGCTCCTCCTGCCATCTGGACTGGCTGGATTTGAGCTGCGTATTTTCCCGGTAGAGCTCCTCGCACAGGGTGAGCAAGGCATCGATTTTGGTCTCGAGATTTTCGAGTATCTGTTTATCCATTTCGTCTATTCACCCTTAGCACTCTTAGCATGGCCTGATTTTTTTAGCTTAATATAGGTTCACTGCCTGCCCTGGTCAATAAAATCGATGTATTAATTCTAATTGATAGAAGCTATTGGATGTATTAAATCTAATTGATAGAAGCTATTGATAGAAGAGCTAGCCTGTCACTGGGGGTTTGCGCAGCCGCTATGCCATTGAAAGCGCTACCGGGGGATTGGAAAACTGCCACTAACTGCTACTATAGGCGCCTTCATTTAACCTTCCTTCATTTAACCTTTAAGCCGCACCGATATGGATGATAACGAGCAGTCTGGTAGCGACGATCATGCTTGCCATCACAACTACGATTATGAGCTGTTGGCCGATGATATGGATGAGCTGGACTGTATTGTTTCGGCTGCAGAATATCACGGTATGGTCAGTGGGCGCTTGATTGGCGGCTCATGGGTGCAGGGGCGGGCCTGGCGTGACCAGGCTCTCGAGTTGCTGGGCCTGGCCCCCGAGCAAGCCGACAGCGCCGATCTGCTAAGACTGCTGGCGCTGCCCGAACAGGTGGCGCGGGAGTTACAGCGGCAGGATTACGGATTTCAGCTATTGTTGCCGCCGGACGATTGTGAGCTGCGCCAGCGCGCCGAAGAGCTGGCGCATTGGTGCCAGGGTTTTCTCAGCGGCCTGGCATTGGCGGGGCAGAATCAGCAGCGCTGGTCTGCCATGCCGTCGGAGCTGGCCGAGGGTTTGACCGACCTGGCGTCGATAGCGCAGCTGAAGATGGCCGATAACGACACCGACAATGACTATGCCGAGTTGTTTGAATACGTGCGAATGGTCGCACTCAACGCCCATGCCGAGTTGGCTATGAGCCAGGATGCAGCGGAGGCGCCGGTCCACAATGCCAGTGCTTTGTTTCAGGGCGATCCTAAATTGCACTAGCGTTATTTCCTCTCGACATAGATCAGAATGCCGCACCCCACGCGATGCTTGCGAGAAAATGCCTTGCACCGTGTCGTTTCAGGTCTGACTGTGCCAGGCAATATCACCTTGAAGGAGTACCAGGCAGTATGACTATATCCGGGCGCGAGTATGCCCGCCGCAGAAAAGACCTGATGGCACTCATGGGCTCTAACAGTATCGCTATTGTGCCGGCAGCACTGCTGCAGCTGCGCAATCGTGATGTCGAGTACCCGTTTCGACAAGATAGCGATTTTCACTATCTCAGTGGTTTCGATGAGCCCAGCGCCGTGCTGGTGTTGCTGCCCGGCAGGACGCAGGGCCAGGTGGTGTTGTTCTGCCAGGAGCGCGATCCGGAAAAGGAGCTGTGGAATGGGTATCGATCGGGGCCCGAGGGCGCTTGCTCAGACCATGGTGTCGACGACGCTTTCCCCATTGGCGATATCGACGAAATCCTGCCCGGCCTGATAGAGGGCCGGGAGCGTATGTACTATGCGATGGGCAAGGCGCCCGAGTTTGACCGCCGGATTATGGAGTGGGTCAATACTATTCGCAGCAAGGTGCGCAGTGGCGCCCATCCCCCCGGGGAGTTTGTCGATCTCGATCACTTATTGCACGAGCAGCGCCTGCTGAAGAGCCCCGCCGAGCTCAAGCTGATGCGGCGCGCGGCAAAAATTTCCGCCGGCGCCCATATTCGGGCCATGCAAGCCTGCAAGGCCGGACTCAATGAATATCACCTCGAAGCCGAGCTGCTGCACGAGTTTATGGCTAACGGCTGTCGCAACTGGGCCTATCCTCCCATTGTCGGCGCCGGTGACAACGGCTGTATCCTGCACTATATCGACAACAACCAGCCGCTCGTGGACGGCGACCTGGTATTGATTGACGGCGGTTGTGAGCTCGACGGTTACGCCGCAGATATCACCCGCACCTTTCCGGTCAATGGCGTCTTTAGCGCGGCCCAGGGCCAATTGTATCAACTGTGCCTGGAGGGGCAGATCGCGGCTATCGACAGTGTCAAGCCCGGCGTATCATGGAACGTGCCCCACGAAGTAGCTGTTAGAGTGATCACCGAAGGCCTGCTCAGGCTCGGTCTGCTCAAGGGGCAGCTACAGCGCCTGATCGACAAAAAGGCCTATGAGCCCTTCTATATGCATCGGACTGGCCACTGGCTGGGTATGGATGTGCACGATGTGGGTGATTACAAAATCGGCGATGAGTGGCGAGAGCTGGAGCCTGGAATGGTGCTTACGGTAGAGCCGGGTATCTATGTGGCACGGGGCAATACCAGGGTCGCCAAAAAATGGCGTGGTATCGGCATCCGCATCGAGGATGATGTGGTGGTTACGCAGCAGGGCTG
>CBDUUA010000268.1:0-3956 GCA_965370135.1 uncultured Cellvibrionales bacterium | reverse complement strand
ATTCTGCCAAATTAATGCTATAGCAACATGCATTGGCGGAATAAATTCCGCCCTACAGAGGACATCGTTTAAATAAGCGCCATGAGTGGGTTGAATTGCCCTCAGATAGACCAATCGAAGCGAAAGCCCAGATAGCCGGCCCGGCTTTGGCCGTCAAAGCCGAACACTTCCTCATACTCCTCGTCGAGCAGGTTTTCGCCTCGGGCATAAATTTCCAGATTATCGATTACGCGGAACGACAGCATGGCGCCGACCAGAGTATAGGCATCCAGGGTCACGCGCTCGTTGTAGGTCGGTGGGCCGAAGAAGATGTCTTCCTGGTCGCCATTGTAGTCAACATTGATATTGAATTTACCGCGCTCGCTCAGGAACAGGTAGTTGAGGTTGGCGCTGGCAATGTGGCGAGGGCGGCGAATTTCAAGCGCGTCGTCGGGTTCCCTGGCATCGAGATAGGTATAGGCGATATATAGGGCCAGGTTGCGGGTAAAATTGAACCAACTGCTGAGTTCGACGCCCTCGCGTTTACTGGTGCCGTCCATATTGACCGCGGTAGTGGCGCCCATATCACCGAGGCCGGGATCGAAAAAGAAGCCGTTGATTTCGTCCTCGAGGCGCTCGTTGAAGTAGGTCAGGTCGATGCGAAAGAAATCATTGGGGGTTTTCAGGGTGGTGCCGACTTCCCAGCTGTGCGAACTCTCTGGCTTCAGGTCCGGGTTGCCGATAAAAGTGGGGCCGCCGGTTTCGTAGTAACCAAAGCGTTCCACGAAGCTGGGATTTTTGACGCCGGTGCCGTAGGAGGCCCGCACCTGCCAGCCGTGTTCCAGTTGGTCGTAGAGGATGCCTGCACGGTAGGTGTTGGTGTCCTCGAACTCTTCGTTGTCATCGTGGCGGCCGCTCAGTGAAAGCTTCCAGCCACTTTGCCAGAAGTGCTTGTATTCACCGACGAAGCCGGTGGTATGCTGGGATAGATCGCGGTTGGCATCGCCAAAGCTGATATTTGTAACCGTTTGTTTGAAGGTCTCCCGAATGCGCTCGGCGATAAAGGTGAGGCTGTTGTTTTCGCCGCCGGCCGGTAGCCAGGTCGATTGCCAGTAGCCGCGGGTTTTAGTGCCGTCGGTGCCGGTGTCGAGCATGCCTTCGCTGAAGTTGTCGCTGACAGACTGGTTGTAAGTGATGCCGACTTCGTTAACCCATGATTCCTGAAACGAGTCCATGCGGCCCCTGAGTGCTGCATAGTCGAACACCCCCTCGGTATGCTTGTCGGCATCCTCGGGCAGGCCGGTGGCAAAATCGGTGCCGTCGAAGTCCCGATCGGCCTCGGTGCGGCGGTAGAAACCATTGAGATTGATATGATCGGTGAAGTCGTAACCACCACCCACAGTAGCGGTTTTATTGGTGTAACCGTCTCTCTCATTGCCCTGGCGGGAAATGTTTTCACCTTCGCTATCGGCATAGCCGGCGCTGATGCGATAGTTGAATTTCTCCCCGGCGCCCCCCAGATTAAGACCGGCGCTATAGGTATCGAAGGAGCCGCCCTCCAGATAACCATTGATGCCAAAGGGCTGGTCGCTTTTTCTGGTGGTGATACTGATCACGCCGGCCATGGCGTCACTGCCCCACAGCGAGCTTTGCGGCCCCCGCAGCACTTCGATCTGGGTGACATCGTTGGACAAAATATTGGCAAAATTGAACTCGCCGCCGATACCGACATCATTGGCGTCGACGCCGTCAATGAGAACCAGTATCTGGTTCGCCTCTGAGCCCCTGATGCGGACCTGGGTGACGCTGCCGAGCCCACCGGCGCGATTGACTGCCACGCCCGGTGAGCTGCGCAGAATATCGGAGACGACGATGGGTTTTCTATTGTCGATATCTTCAGCGGTGAATACGGCTACCGAACCGGTGACATCTTTCAATCGGGTGCCGGTTCGAGATGCAGAGACCACGATATGCTCGAGTTTGTCGTCGGGGGTGGCTGCTTCATCGGCCAGCGCGAGGGCCGGTGTGTTGATGGCGATGGCTAATATAAGGCTAAGGATAAGGCTAAAGCTAAAGCTACTGCTACTTATGCTATTTATAAAAGGCGTACGGCGAATTGACATAGGTGCTCTCCCCTGGGTACTCCGCCCGAGTACCGGCATCATTTTTGGCGATTATTTGGGCGATTGTGAGTAAGACCAGGAGGAGAATCGAGAGCGGCGGTGATACGCCAAACCGACCGCCCTCCGCAGTCTTGTTTAACGCATTGGGCCGGTCTCCGGGCTTGTGAGTGACAGCGAGGAGGCTGTCGGATTTAGGGCTGATCTACTGCGATCGCCTAAACCCGACAGGCTCCTGGCCGTCAGGCAGTCGCCTTCCCATATCGAGTTGCTGATACAGTGGCTTTGAGACTGTCTTTAACTCACCTACCGTTGCGGGGGCAGCGTCGGAATGGCATGAATGCGCACCGACTTCCCTTTTAACTCGCGCTACTCTATTTTGAAAAAAGAGCAGGCAGCGAGAACCTTATGCGAGGCGGCGATGGTATAGCCATTGGTTTTTGCTGGCAAGCGTTAAATGGCTTATGGCTGGTTCTTTCCGCTACAGGGGAAAGAATTTTCCAGGGCCGTCACTCGCTCAATGAGTTGGCGGTTTGTGGGAGCGGGGAGGCCGTACTCGTCGGCGCAGCGCTGTAAAAAGCCGTTGATAGGGTCAATTTCGCAGCGTCGTTGTTGGCGGATATCCTGCAACATCGACGAGATATTGTTGGCGGTTTGCCGGCATACCCGGACCACGGTGTCCTGAATAGTTGCGGCGCTGAGGGCGATGCTCCGGGCCTGGCTAATGCGGGCGATTTCCTGGCACAGTGGAGTCACTAACAAGGTGGCTTGCGGGTGATTCAGCAGTTCGCCATTGCTGATCGAGAAGATGGCCGTGAGCGGGTTGATTACCGCATTGATCGTCAGCTTTTGCCACTGGGCAAGATAGATATCGTCACAGGGTTCCAGCGTGAGTTCGGGCAGCGCCCATTGCCGGCATAGTTGCTTGCTGGCTTGCAGCTCGGGATCCCGAGGAAACAGCCCCACTCGAGTAGTGCCGTGGCCGGCTCTTTGCACGGTGAAGTGCTCGACCAGGTGAGCGCCATCGGTACTGACGCCGCAGAACAAGCGGGTGTCCGGCCGCTGCGATAGCAATTGCTCCGCGACCCCCATGCCATTTTGCAGTAGCAGCACCGTGCTTTGAGGCGCCAGCGCAGCGACTACCGAAGCAAAGGCAGCGCCGGTCTGGTGGGCTTTACAACAGATGAGCAGTTGCTCGATCGGCGCATCGATCTGCTCGGCAAGCAGCGCCTTGCAGGGATGCAGAATCGGTTTGCCGTCAACGATTGCGCTGACGCCGCCGCTGCGATTGAACTGTGCCAGGCGTTTGCGGTGGTGTAGAATCAGCGTGATATCCCGCAAGTGGTCGGTGTTGGGGCCGGTGTTGGGGCTGGTGTTGGGAAAAGTGCCGTGAAAGGCCCACAGGCAACCCATGGCGCCGGCGCCCAATATATGCCACGATTTTGACTGCGACGTGATGTTCATTTAAAGGATTTTCATTTAAGGGACATTCATTTAAGAGACATTCATCCAGGGTATGGCCAAATGGCGCTAAGTTAAGGCCCTTGGCGAACCAAGGGCCCTGGAATTTCGTCATCCCGGAGTTGTTTTGTCCGGGATCCACGCACTTAAAACCTGGGTTCCAGCCAAAAGAACGCTGGAATGACAGCGGTTTTTGCTTATCTTAGTGCCATTCGGGTCAGGCTCGAATTAGTCCGTCTTAGGGCGCCCTACTTTCTGTTTCTGGCACCGCCTGTTTAATCGAGCTTCTATCTCTTCTCGGAATCGATCACTACCTACCCGGAAAAGGGTCAGATTGCTTTAACCTAGATTCCGCAGTCGGACGCTCAATTTCGATTTAAGGTATTGATATGACAG